>JAHEBY010000131.1 GCA_024642025.1 Comamonadaceae bacterium
GGTAAGGCTGGACGACAGCATTGCGGCGGCACAAGCAATTGGCATGCGATTTACCGCGAGCCGTGGCAGCATGAGCGTGGGGCAATCGCAAGGCGGTTTGCCACCTGACCACCTGGTGGAAACGGAAAATTTCATTCTGAAAGACACCCAGCGCGTGATCGAGGCGCATCATGATGCGGCGTTCGGCGCAATGGTGAACGTGGCCGTGGCGCCCTGCTCGCCCTTCAGCGTGAGCCGCGACCTGATGCGTGAATCGGCAGCGCTGGCACGGCAATACGGTGTGCGGCTGCACACGCACCTGGCTGAGAACGACCACGACCTGGCCTACAGCAAAGAAACATTCAACTGCACGCCCACACAGTACGCACAAGACCTGGGCTGGCTGGGGCCGGACGTGTGGCACGCGCACTGCGTAAAGCTGGATGACGCGGGCATCAGCCTGTTTGCCGCCACGCGCACCGGCGTGGCGCATTTCCCCTGCAGCAACATGCGGCTGGCAAGCGGCATAGCGCCCATCCGCAACATGATCAACGCTGGCGTGCCGGTTGGCCTGGGTGTCGACGGCAGCGCCAGCAATGATGCCGCGCACATGGCGAATGAAGCGCGCCAGGCCATGCTGCTGGCTCGGGTGGGCCGCGCCATGCAGCCGCCGACAGTTGATAGCCGTGGCCGCACGTTTTTTGGCTGCGACCTTGGCCCGGCGGAGATGACGGCACGGGATGCCTTGCACATTGCCACCCGTGGTGGTGCCGAGGTGCTGGGCCGCAAAGACATTGGCCATCTGGCACCCGGCATGTGTGCAGACATGGCCCTGTTTGACCTGCGCACACTCGCGTTCGCAGGCGGCGCAGTGCACGACCCCGTGGCGAGCCTGCTGCTATGCGCCAGCCCGCAGGCGGCTTACACGGTGGTCAATGGCCGGGTGGTGGTGAGCGAAGGCCACATCACCACACTGGAGCTGGGGCCACTGATTGAGCGGCACAACCAGCTGGCGCTTGAGCTGGCTGCCATGGCGCGTTGAGTCACCCTATTCTGTTTTGGCCCCATCGGTAAACCACTTGCCGATGACGGCGCGCTCGGCATCGGTAATCTGCGTGGCGTTGTTCATGGGCATGATTTTGGTGACGACCACCTGTTGATAGACAGCTTGCGCATGCTGCTTGAGCAGCGCAGGCGAGTCCAGCCGCACGTTTTTCATTTGCAATTGCGCGCCGTGACACATGTAGCATCGCTGCTCCAGCACTTTTTGCACATCTGCATAGCCTAATTGGCCATTAGCCCCCGTCGAAGCTTCGTTTATAGCTACTGAATTAGTAGCATTCGTCGGTGCGCCTGAAGCGCCACTTGACGCGCCATGGGCATCTGGTGGCGCGGGCTGCAGCCACACCACCGCACCCACGATGGCCGCAACACCCACCACGGCGTAAGGCCAGGGATGGCTGTTGCGCCCGAGCTTGAAGCCGTGGCGCATGACAAAAAACTGGCGTATCAACGCACCGGCCAGCATCATCACAATCAGCACCAGCCAGTTTTGAGGGTGGCTGTAGGTAAAGCTGTAGTGATTGCTCAGCATGGCAAACAGCACGGGCAATGTGAAATAGGTGTTGTGCACGCTGCGCTGCTTGGCGCGCAAGCCATGGATGGGGTTGACCGCCCGGCCCTCGCGCAGGTCTTTCACCGTGGTGCGCTGGCCGGGAATGATGCAGAAAAACACATTGGCGCTCATGGTGGTGGCAATCATGGCGCCCACCAGCAAAAAGGCAGCACGCCCGGCGAACCAGTGGCAGGCAAGCCAAGAGACGGCGCACACCACAAGGAAAATCAGCGCGCCCACTAACGCGTCGCCATGCTTGCGCTGGCCAAACGCACGGCAGATGACGTCATACAAAATCCAGAACACCGCCAGAAACGACACCGCCACACTGATGGCGGCGCCGCTGCTCCAGTTCATCAGCGATTTATCGATGAGGTAGGTGCTGGCGTTCCACAGGTAAGACACCGTGAACAGCGAAAACCCGGTCAGCCAGGTGCTGTAGCTCTCCCAGTAAAACCAATGCAGGTGATCGGGCACTTTGGCGGGTGCGACCGCATACTTTTGCGGGTTATAAAAACCGCCGCCGTGCACAGCCCAGAGTTCCCCGCCCACGCCCAGCTTCTGAAGCTCCGGCGATTCGGGTTTGACCAGACTGCTGTCCAGAAACACGAAGTAAAACGACGAGCCGATCCATGCAATGGCGGTGATGACGTGAACCCAGCGCAGCAGCAGGTTGGCCCAGTCGAGGTAATAGCTTTCCATGTTAATCAGCCTTTAAAACGCGGACATTATTGAACACGTATTTTGAGGCTGCTCACCACTGCGGGCGCTGTAAGCAGGCTAAGGGTCGCGAACAAGGACATATGAACTGCCCGGCTCCGCTGCGACATGGAACCCAAACTGTATACACTTTCTGCGCTGAGTCAATGACGTCCGTCGGGTTTTCGCACGTATAAACCCTAGCCCGGCTGTTGTAACAGCTGTGCCGCCACGGCGACGGCGATCACTTCAGGCTCTTTGCCATCGATCCCGGCCAAGCCAATCGGGCTGGTTATGGCATGGAGCTCGGCGGGTACAAAACCGCGTTCAGACAGGCGATGACGAAACGTCGCCCACTTGGTTTTGCTGCCGATCAGGCCGATATAAGGCAGATCGCCTCGTGTGCGCAACCGCATCAGGCAGGCCGCTACAACGTCAAGGTCCTCTGCATGGCTAAAACTCATGATGAGGACACTGCTTCCTGGTGGCAGATCCGCTACTGCCCGGAAGACGGGATCAGCATGCTCACACAAGACATTGCCGGGCACATCCGCCGGGAAAATTTCGTCGCGGCTGTCCACCCAGGTTACAGACACCGGCAAGCCGCCCAAAATACGCACCAGCGCGTTCCCCACATGCCCGCCACCAAACAGCGCCAGGGGTTTGTAGTGTTGTTTTTGCCACGCCAGTAGCCAGTCTCTGGTATTTTGAACGTCTGCGGCGCGCAACACA
Organism: Comamonadaceae bacterium; assembly: GCA_024642025.1. GTDB lineage: Bacteria > Pseudomonadota > Gammaproteobacteria > Burkholderiales > Burkholderiaceae_C > Egaibacter. The sequence goes on from JAHEBY010000131.1 coordinate 3,026, forward strand.
TCAAAACGCAGGTGCATGACCCCGCCACAGCATTGACCCAAGCTCGGGCCCAATGCGAAACGCACCACGGCATCGCCAGCTCCACTGGCCGCGCCAGCCAACCGCTGACGGGCCAATTCAATCGCCTGCATCTCCAGATGACCGCCGCCGACGGTTCCGACGACCGTTTTCGCAAAAACGGCCATCCACGCGCCCACCTCGCGCGGGGTAGACCCCTGCGTTGAATCCACTCGCACCCATGTTGCCGGCTGCAGTTCAAGAAGTTGCAGGAATTGGGTCGTCTGGTTCACGTTTTGTTACCTTATGTTGAGGGTCGTTCGCGAACGTCGGGCAAAGCTCTGGCAAAGTACGGTCACCGTGCCGGACTTTTCAAATTTGAACTGGAACACCATGAAAAAGCCCTCTATCAACCAACTTTGGCCCCTGCTGGCAAGCGCGGTGGCCGCCCTGATTGTGGCCGCCTGCAAAACGGCGCCCGTTCCAGCGCCTCAAGCACCAACGCCACAAGTCGCCACGCCGCCAGCCAGCCCGGTTGCTCCGTCAGTCAGCCCGCAAGCGCCCCGCCTCACGAGCTCCATCGCCAGTACCCCGCGCGCCTACCGCCGCGATGCGGCCACGCACTTGTATCAACTCAATAGCTCGCGCGTATTCAAAGGCCAACTGCCACCCCAACTTTACGCCGTGGGCGTGCTGGAGGTCGATATAGACAGCCGCGGTAATGTGTCTGGCACCCACTGGATGCGCGCGCCTTCACATGCACCCGAGGTGATGGCGGAAATCCTGCGCACAGTGCGCAGCGCGGCGCCCTATCCCGTACCGACCCGCATGGGCAAGGTCACATACACGGACACTTGGCTGTGGGACCGAAGCGGCCAGTTCCAGCTGGACACATTGACTGAAGGGCAGCTTTAGCAAATCCGCGGCCACGGCGTCAGGAACCTCGATAGGTTGAATAGCTCCAGGGGCTGACCAGCAAGGGTACGTGATAGTGCTGGTCGGTGTGCGCCACACCAAAATCAAGACTGACCTTGTTCAAAAAGTTCGGCTCGGGCAGTGAAACGCCCCGGTCCCGAAAATAGCCCTGCACATCAAAAACCAGCCGGTACGTGCCCGACACAAGGCTGGCATTGTCGTAAAGCGGGCCGTCAGGGTTACGCCCATCGCTGTTCAATACAAGGCGTTTCACCAAAGTGGCCGTGTCGCCGTGTGTGGTGTACAGCGCCACGGCCATACCCGCCGCGGGACAGCCATGCATGGTGTCCAGTACGTGCGTGCTTAATCCCATCATGACTCCTTCATCATCTTCATCAAAGGCCCAATTGCCCGGTTGTTTTATCAAGTTGCAGCAGAAAGTGTATACACTTTTTGAATTTACCGCTATGATGCAGCGATGGAATCCACTTCTACCGCGCTGATCGTCCAGGCTCTGACCAAGGCCATTGTGGAGCATCGGCTTCAGCCCGGCAGCAAATTGGCAGAGCAGAAGCTGGCCGACCATTTTGGTGTGTCGCGCACCTTGGTACGTCAGGCCCTGCTGCAGCTGTCTCAGCACCAGCTCATTAAACTGGAACCGGCGCGCGGCGCCTTCGTGGCCGCGCCGTCCGTCACCGAAGCCAAGCAGGTTTTCGCCGTAAGGCGGATGCTCGAGACCGAAATGACACGCGCCTTTATACGGCAGGTTACTCCCGCAAAAATCCGGGCGCTACGCGAGCACGTCGCGCAGGAAAAACTGGCAGTGGAGAGCGGCGACGCACCCGGTCGGACCGAGTTGCTGGGCGATTTTCATGTGCGTATGGCCGAGCTGATGGGCAACGATGTGCTGGCCCAATTGCTCAGCCAGCTGATCGCGCGCTGCGCGCTGATTACGCTCATGTACCAGACCTCGCGCGCCGCAGAGCACTCCAATGAAGAGCACGTGGATTTGGTCAAAGCGCTGGCAGCCCGTGACGAGGACCGTGCGGTGCGGTTGATGAATGAGCACTTGCTGCACGTCGAGGAGAACCTGACCTTTGACCGCAAGATTCCGACCAACGACATTTCAATGGCCCTGTCCTGAGAGAACGCCCCATGTCCAGCGCCCCTTACGATTCAACTGCAAGCTACCCCCGCGACCTGGCCGGATATGGACGCAACCCGCCGCACGCACAGTGGCCCAACCAGGCCCGCATCGCGGTGCAGTTTGTCCTGAACTACGAAGAGGGTGGCGAAAACGCCGTACTGCATGGCGACCCGGCTTCCGAGCAATTCCTGTCAGAAATGTTCAGTCCGGCGGCCTTCCCGGCACGCCACATGAGCATGGAAGGCATTTACGAGTATGGTTCGCGTGCAGGCGTGTGGCGCATCCTGCGCGAATTTGAGAGCCGCAAATTGCCTTTGACCGTGTTTGGCGTCAGCATGGCGTTGCAACGCCACCCCGAACTCACGGCCGCGTTCAGGGAACTGGGGCACGAAATTGCCTGCCATGGCTGGCGCTGGATCAGCTACCAGAACGTCGACGAAGCCACCGAGCGGGAACACATGCGCATCGGCATGGACATCATCCGGGAACTGACGGGGGAGCGCCCGTTGGGCTGGTACACCGGGCGCGACAGTCCCAACACACATCGGCTGGTGGCTGACTACGGCGGCTTTGAATATGACAGCGACTATTACGGTGATGACCTGCCGTTCTGGATGCAGGTCAGGAAAACCGATGGCAGCGTGGTGCCACAGCTCATCGTGCCTTATACGCTGGACACCAATGACATGCGTTTCTCTTCTGCACAGGGTTTCGCCCAGGGTGACGACTTCTTCACCTATCTGAAGGACAGTTTTGATGTCCTGTATGCCGAAGGTGACCCTGCAGGCGCCAACTCACCCAAAATGCTGAGCATCGGCATGCATTGCCGTTTGCTGGGCCGACCGGGGCGCATGCGATCGTTGCAAAAGTTTCTGGACTACGTCCAGGGCCACTCTCACGTATGGATTTGCCGTCGTCTGGACCTTGCCCGGCATTGGGCCAAAACGCACCCCTCACTGCCCCACCCTGCTGCACCGTCAACCGTGACCAAAGGCTGAATCATGGCCATCAACCTGCCACAACTGAACACCGCTTCACTGGCTGAAGCCCTGCACATGCTCGATGGGGTGTATGAGCATTCACCCTGGATTGCCGAGAAGGCCCTGGCACAGCGGCCTTTCAAGTCGCTGGCGCAGCTGAAGTATGCAATGGTGCAAATCCTCAACGCAGCCGGTCGGGAACCCCAATTGGCCCTGATCCGCGCTCACCCCGAACTGGCCGGCAAAGCGATGGTTAGCAAGACACTTACCGCCGAGTCCACGCACGAGCAGGGCAAAGCCGGCCTGACAGACTGCACCCCTGAAGAGTTCGCCAAAATCCAGCAACTCAACGCAGACTACAACGCCCGATTCGGCTTCCCGTTCATTCTGGCCGTGCGGGGGGCCCGCGGCACGGGTCTTGGCAAGCAGCAGATCATCGATACCTTTGAACGGCGCCTGCGCAATCCGCCGGAATTCGAACACGCGGAATGCCTGCGCAACATTCACCGCATCGCCGAAATCCGGCTCAATGACAAGTTCGGTTTTGAACCCGAGCTAGGCCATCGCGTGTGGGACTGGCATGAGACTCTCGCGCGTCACACGGACCCCGGTTATGCGGAACTCGGCCAACTCACGGTCACTTACCTCACTGACGCACACCGCGCCTGCGCTGCTGACATACAACAGCAGATGCTGGCCTGCGGTTTCGACCAAGCCCACGTCGACGCAGTAGGCAACGTAGTCGGTACTTACCACGCCAGCCCTGATGCCAGAGCGATTTCCGGCGGCAAGGACGCACCCATCCTGCTCACTGGCAGCCACTTCGATACCGTGCGCAACGGCGGCAAATACGATGGCCGCCTGGGCATTTTTGTGCCCATGGCCTCTGTGCAGGAACTGAAGCGGGCGAATCGACGCCTGCCCTACGCAATCGAAGTCGTGGGTTTTGCGGAAGAGGAAGGCCAACGCTACAAGGCCACTTTCCTCGGGTCGGGCGCGCTGACGGGTCACTTCAATCCCGCCTGGCTCGACCAGCAGGACGCTGACGGCATCACCGTGCGCGAAGCGATGCAGCATGCCGGCCTGCCTGCAACGCTGGACGCCATTCAGGCTATCCAGCGTGACCCGGCACGCTACATCGGCTTTGTTGAGGTGCACATCGAGCAGGGCCCGGTGCTCAATGCCATGGACCTGCCACTGGGCGTCGTTACCTCCATCAATGGCAGTGCCCGCTACCGGGGCGAGTTCACGGGTGTGGCAAGCCACGCCGGAACCACCCCCATGAACCGCCGCCGCGATGCCGCCACTGCTACGGC
>JAHEBY010000132.1 GCA_024642025.1 Comamonadaceae bacterium
GGCGAGCATGATTCTGGCAGCGGCACAGGGGCGGTTCGGTCTGATTGAATTGCTGATCACGCTGTTTGTGTTTGTGACGGCGCCGGTTTCGGCCAATCTCATGTCGCAGGCCGCCCTGCACCTGGGCGTGTCGTCCAAAGCGCCTGTACCGAAAGACGCAGTCCCCGAGCAAGATCATTCCTGAACCGCAAGCCCGACAATCTGAACTGTCAAAATACGGCTTGGCTGATTTGCCAGCCGCAAAACTGCATTCCCGGAGCCAACACCATGACCACCATCATCAAGCAAGCTGACCTGATCGAGACCATCGCCGGCGCCTTGCAGTTCATCAGCTATTACCACCCGGCGGATTACATCGCCCATCTGGCCAGAGCCTATGAGCGCGAGCAGTCGCCCGCCGCAAAAGACGCTATCGCCCAGATTCTGACGAATTCACGCATGAGCGCAGAAGGCCATCGACCAATTTGCCAGGACACCGGTATCGTCAACGTGTTCCTGAAAATCGGCATGGACGTGCGGTTTGAGGGCTTTGCCGGCACACTGGACGATGCCATCAACGAAGGCGTGCGCCAGGGCTACAACCATCCGGACAACACCCTGCGCGCCTCCATCGTGGCAGACCCGCAGTTTGACCGCAAGAACACCAAAGACAACACGCCAGCGGTCATCAACGTAGAGATTGTCGCGGGCGACAAGCTGGACATCACGGTTGCCGCCAAGGGCGGCGGCTCGGAAAACAAGTCCAAACTGGTGATGCTCAACCCCTCGGACTCCGTCGTGGACTGGGTTCTCAAAACCGTGCCCACCATGGGCGCTGGCTGGTGTCCGCCGGGCATGCTGGGTATCGGCATCGGCGGCACGGCGGAAAAAGCGGTGTTGCTTGCCAAGCAAAGCCTGATGGAAGACCTAGACATGTATGAGCTTCAGGCCAAATCTGCCCGTGGCGACAGGCTCAGCAAGGTAGAGGATCTTCGTTTGGAGCTGTTCGAAAAGGTCAACGCGCTGGGCATTGGTGCACAGGGTCTGGGTGGCCTGACCACGGTGCTGGACGTGAAGATCAACATGTACCCCACCCATGCGGCTGGCAAGCCCGTAGCCATGATTCCCAACTGTGCTGCCACCCGCCATGCTCATCTGGTGATGGACGGCAGAGGCCCGGTATATCTGAGCGCGCCGTCGTTGAGCCTATGGCCCGACGTGCACTGGGCGCCAGACTACAAAAAGAGCAAGAAAGTGGACCTCAACCATTTGAGCAAGACTGAAATCGCCCAGTGGAAAGCTGGTGACACGCTGCTGTTGAGCGGCAAAATTCTGACTGGCCGCGATGCAGCCCACAAACGCATCCAGGACATGCTCGCCAAAGGTGAAAAGCTGCCCGTCGACTTCACCAATCGAACCATCTACTACGTGGGACCAGTGGACCCGGTCAAGGGTGAGGCGGTTGGCCCCGCCGGTCCCACCACATCCACTCGCATGGACAAGTTCACCGAGATGATGCTGGCCCAGACGGGCCTTATCTCCATGATTGGCAAGGCCGAGCGCGGCCCCGCAGCCGTTGAGGCCATCAAGAAACACAAGAGCGCCTACCTGATGGCTGTGGGCGGCGCAGCCTACCTCGTCAGTAAAGCCATCAAGAGCGCCAAGGTGGTCGGCTTTGCCGACCTGGGCATGGAGGCCATTTACGAGTTTGACGTGGTCGACATGCCCGTGACGGTGGCTGTTGATTCGACAGGCACCAATGCGCACGACACGGGTCCTGCCGAGTGGAAGCAGCGAATCGCCACAGGTGAATTCAAGAACATCGCAGTCAAAGCGGTGTAAACCTCTGGCGGACGGCGCTTGAGCGCGACCATTGGGGTTTTTGACAGCGGCATCGGCGGTCTGAGCATCCTCAAGGCGCTACGGGATCAAATGCCGTGGCAGCGCTTTGTCTACATTGCAGACAGTGCCCATGCGCCGTATGGCGAGCGCGATGTCGTCCACGTGTTGCAGCGGTCTAGGGCAATTACTGCTTACTTGCGCCTGAAACATCAGGTTCAACTGGTGGTGGTTGCGTGCAATACGGCAACCGCACTGGCTATTGACCTTCTGCGCGCTGAAAACCCAAACCTGTCATTTGTAGGCGTGGAGCCCGCCCTCAAGCCTGCTGCGGCACTGACACTTACAGGACGTGTAGGCGTCATGGCTACCCGTTCCACGCTGGCCAGCGCACGGTTTCAAGTGTTGCTAAATGCAGTCAGCACTCAAGCGAGCAACCAGCTTGCAACGGCTGGCCCAACCATTCAGCCGGGAAAAATCAAATTTATTTGCCAACCTTGCGACGGCCTGGCCAGCGCAATCGAGGAAACTGTGCACACCTCAAATACTACTGATTTGATAGCATTTTGCGCACACTACACGGGGGCTATGGGTCTATTTGGCATTAAATCCGGGCAGATCGACACTCTGGTACTTGGCTGCACCCACTATCCCTTTGCCGAGGTTCACTTGCGGCGACTGCTAGGGCCAGACGTTGCTTTCGTTTCAACCGGCGAGCCGGTTGCCCGGCAAACGCTACGCCGCCTGCAAGATGTTCAAAACTATGCCCAAACTGGTACTGGTGATAATGCGGGCGGCCACATTGCGATGGCCGCAACCGGCGCGGCTCAACACCTGAAGGCGGCTGCAGAGCAATGGCTGGGATGGCGTGGAGACGTTGAATTGCTATCTATTTAATAGCTATCTTCACAATACTTACGTTGGCTATAGACCTGAATTACTGTAAATTTTCCGAAAACCTGTTTCTGGCCTGTCCGGAGGGGATCGAACCCCCGACCCTCAGCTTAGAAGGCTGATGCTCTATCCAACTGAGCTACGGACAGAATACGCAAGCGCGGCATGCAGAAACAAAAAAAGCCCACTTGGGTGGGCTTTTTTTAGATTTCTGGTCGGAGTACAAGGATTCGAACCTTGGACCCCCTGGTCCCAAACCAGGTGCGCTACCAGACTGCGCCACACTCCGACGAAGCAATATTCTAACCGTTTTGAGGCCCGGTTTCAGGCTCGCTGAACCGAATAAATTGAAGCGACGTCGGCTAAAGTCGTGCCCATGTCATCAAACGCGCGTCCCCTGCCCTGGCTGGCGCCGAATGAGCCGTTCCCGCCGCTGGAACAGGCTTGGGGTTCTGATTCGCCTGCACCAGGCCTTCTGGCTGCCGGGGGAGCGCTTGACGTTTCCACTTTGAAGTCGGCTTACGGTCAAGGCGTTTTTCCCTGGTTTAGTGACGGTCAACCCATTCTCTGGTGGAGTCCCAGTCCCAGAATGGTCTTGGATGTTGAGCAATTCCAGCTTCATCGCTCAATGCGCAAAACGCTGAGGGCGTTTTGCAAATCAGAGACCTGTGAAATACGTATTGATTCGGCTTTCGAATCTGTCATACAGGCCTGCGCCAATAGCCCGCGCAGCGGACAGGGCGGCACCTGGATCGTCCCTGACATGGTCAACGCCTATGTGCAATTGCACCGCGCCGGGTATGCCCACAGCGTCGAGACTTGGGTTGACGGGCAGCTTGTGGGCGGGCTTTACTGTGTTGCCCTGGGCCGATTCGTCTTTGGTGAGTCCATGTTTGCAAGGAAACCCGACGTATCGAAAATTGCCCTCGCCGCGCTAGTCTGCTTTTGCAGGCGCCACCATATGGGCTGGATTGACTGCCAGCAAAATACGCGACATCTGGCGTCGCTCGGAGCCAGTGAAATCAGTCGGGACTCATTTGTTGATCTGGTGATCCGGGCTTGCAGCCAGCCAGCACCGGATTGGGATTTTGACCCTCTATACTGGCATGAAATGCTGCCCGAGTCCTGACCGTAACTGCAGTTGACGCACCTTAAAGACCTTCCCTTACAAACGCTGCAGTTTTATGCGACTGCGCCGTACCCGTGCAGTTACCTGACAGGGCGGCAGGCCAGGTCGCAAGTGGCGACACCGAGCCATTTAATCAACAACGCAACCTACTCGGAACTGGTTAGCCAAGGCTTCAGGCGAAGTGGCATGTTCACCTACCGGCCATACTGTGATGGCTGCAACGCATGTCTGCCCGTGCGCGTTGCCGTTCAGGCCTTCCAGCCAGACCGGAGCCAACGCCGCGCTGAACGGCGTCATGGGCAACTCGAGGCCAGAGTTTTCAAACTGTGCTTTGTGCCAGAACACTACCAGTTGTATTTGCGGTACCAGACGGGCCGGCATGCGGGCGGAGGAATGGACCATGACAGCATTGACCAATACACCCAGTTCCTGCTGCAAAGCCGGGTGAATTCACGACTGGTTGAATTCCGGGACTTACGAGCTGACCGAAGCCCGGGCGATCTCAAAATGGTCACCATACTGGATGTTCTGGAAGACGGCATTTCCGCCGTCTATACCTTTTACGAACCAGAAGATAGCGCCAGCTATGGCACTTTCAGTGTTTTATGGTTGATTCAACAAGCAAGATTGATGGATTTACCGCATGTGTACTTGGGGTACTGGATCAAGGAGAGCCCCAAAATGAATTACAAGGCACGCTTCTTGCCTCAGGAAGTATTGCGGGACGGCGTTTGGACAGCCGCGAAGGAAGTTGTGAATCCCTGATTTCACAAGGTAAGATGGAAACTTGTCACAAGCGAGAAGTATGAGAAAAGCTGACCCCGATATCGCCGCTACTCCGACGGTACAAGTTATTGAGAGGATGTTTACGCTAATGGACATTCTGGCATCCAGGGAGGAGCCGATGTCACTCAAGGAAATCAGCGAAAAGGCCTCGTTGCACCCTTCAACGGCGCACCGGATTCTCAACGACCTGACCATTGGCAGATTTGTGGACCGCCCGCAACCAGGCAGTTACCGGCTGGGCATGCGCCTGCTGGAATTGGGTAACCTGGTCAAGGGCCGGCTCAATGTACGTGATGCCGCACTCCCGCCTATGCGGGAGCTCCATAAATTGATCCAGCAACCCGTGAACCTGAGCATGCGTCAAGGCGACGAAATTGTGTACGTCGAGCGGGCCTTTAGCGAGCGGTCCGGCATGCAAGTGGTACGGGCCATTGGCGGCCGGGCTCCCTTGCATCTCACGTCAGTTGGAAAGCTTTTTCTGGCCGCCGACGATCCGCAAAGGATAAGGGCCTACGCGACCCGGACTGGCCTGAACGGACACACCAAAAACAGCATCACCGACCTGGGCGTTTTGGAAAAGGAGTTGTCGCGCGTCCGGCAGTACGGAACCGCCCATGACAATGAGGAACTTGAATTGGGTGTTCGCTGCATGGCGAGCGGCATCTACGATGACCAGAACAAGCTGGTGGCCGGTTTGTCCATCTCGGCGCCGGCGGGCAGGCTTGATGAGGGCTGGCTGGCCAAATTACAGGACACGACCCACGCCATATCGACCACCCTGGGATGCAAGTCGTCTAAGCCCAACTGACAGTGGGGGAAAGCGAGCCTAAGGCTGCACGAACGCGTGCCGCTTACGCCCTGCCGCGCGCGAAGCGAGCTCAGTTCAGCGCCGTAACAGGACCTGTTCGGGAAGCGGCCACAGATGCTGTGGACTCAACCCAGTGGCGAACGCGCTCGGCGTCCCCCAGACGACTGAGTTTCCCCGCCGAATCAAGGAACACCATGATCAATTTTCGGCCTGCAACTTTGGCTTGCATGACCAAGCATTGACCGGCCTCCGAGATGTAGCCTGTTTTCTGCAGACCAATATCCCACGTCGGATTTTTCACAAGTCGGTTTGTATTGTTGTATTGCAGTGTGCGGCTACCCACTGCAACTTCATAACCAGTTGAAGTGGACAGCTCGCGCAAAACGGTGTCTTTGTGCGCCACGTTGACGAGCGTCGCCAAGTCTCTGGCGCTCGATTGATTGCTGCTTGAAAGGCCAGTCGGCTCGACATAGCGGGTATCAACCATTCCAATGGCTTGCGCCTTGGCGTTCATCGCCGCAACAAAGGCTGTCATACCACCGGGATAACTACGCCCCAATGCGTGAGCAGCGCGATTTTCGCTGGACATTAACGCCAGATGCAGCAGTTCGCCTCGTGACAATTCAGTCCCAACCCTCAAACGCGAACGACTACCCTTCTCCGTGTCAACGTCATCCTGCGAAATGGTGATCAGCTCATCTGACGGCAGATTCGCATCACGAATTACAACGCCCGTCATGAGCTTGGTGAGTGACGCAATAGGCAACACGGCCTGATCGTTTTTTCTGAACAAGACCTCATTGGTATCCTGGTCCACCACAAGCGCCACGCTGGACTTCAAATCGAGCGCATCACCACCTCCATGCAAACCCGCCAACTCACCGAACGATGGTTTTGCCGGAACGATGATGGCTCGCGCCACTGATTTGCGCCGGGCGCTGACCGCCGTCTTCGACAATCTTCTTTTTTCGACAACCGAGCTTTTTGAGCCTGCAGCAACGCGCTTTTTGGTCGCCGCCTGAGCGGTTGAAACCTGCAAGCCCGTTGCGAACATGGCGACGGCAATGATGCCGACAAACTGCCTTGTGGAGCGTTTCAGCTGACAAAAGTAACGATTCGGCATGGACGAGGCCTTGATTGATCCGGTTGGCCTCTAGTTTATCCAGAAAAGTTATACAAAATCAAATACTTGCAACCCTTAATTCTAGAAAAGCAACGGGTTTCGCGGGTAAACCCTATCCTTGGGCGGCTAGCCGTTCAGCTTTGCTATGTAACTTATTGAGTGCACTAAGGTATGCCTTGGCAGAGGCTACGACAATATCAGGGTCGGCCCCAACGCCATTTACCACCCGCCCACTGTTTTGTAAGCGAACGGTTACCTCACCCTGGCTCTCGGTGGAGCCACTGATGGCGTTCACCGAATACAGCACCATATCTGCACCGCTCTTGGCATGCGTTTCGATCGCTTTGAGGGATGCGTCGACTGGCCCATTTCCGTCCGAGTCGCCTTTGACCTCCACACCATTCATCGTGAAAACCACACTCGCCTGTGGACGCTCGCCAGTTTCACTGTGTTGCGACAACGATACAAAACTGTACTGCTCGTTTTCATGCGCAATGCTTTCATCGCTCACCAAAGCGAGGATGTCTTCATCAAAGATTTCGCTCTTGCGGTCCGCAAGCTCTTTGAAGCGTGCGAAAGCGGCATTGGTATCAGCCTCACTCTCCATCGCCACACCAAGCTCAATCAAGCGCTGCTTGAAGGCATTGCGGCCACTGAGCTTGCCCAGCACAATTTTGTTGGCGCTCCAGCCCACATCCTCAGCACGCATGATCTCGTAGGTATCGCGCGCCTTGAGCACCCCGTCTTGATGGATGCCTGAGGCATGGGCAAAGGCGTTTGCACCAACAACCGCCTTGTTCGGCTGCACGACAAATCCGGTG
>JAHEBY010000133.1 GCA_024642025.1 Comamonadaceae bacterium
CATAAAAACACGGCTCGACCATGGCCCAGCGACGCGGTGACGTGGCGGTATCGCACGTCAAAACCGGTGTAGGCCGGGCTCAGCGCTATCAGCACATAGGGCACGGTGGCCAGCGTGTGGGCCAGCCAGACGCCTGGCCAAGAAGCGTCCACCCCCCAGCGCAGCGTGAGCGCATGCACCCCCACCACCCATAGCACCGGCGGCAATATCAGTGGCAGATACAGCACGCGACGCAGCAGCGCATCCCAACGGGCCGGGGCGCATTCCAGCCAGGCCACTGACCAGACAAGGGCGCTGGCGGCGCTGGCAAGCGCCAGCGTGAGCGTCGTGCCGACGGTGTTGCTGCTGGAAGCCACGGATTGCCAGGCGGCACCCGTGAAGTTTCGCGGCAACAGGTTTGGAAACGGCCACACGCCCGAGACGCTGCCTACCGCCAGCGCCAGCATGACGGCGGCATACAGCGCCAGCAAGCTGCCGAATGCCAGGGGGCCGGCGACTTTGGCAGCGCGTTTTGAATTGGCCGTTCTCGCGCCGATGGGCGCACCCACCGACCAGCGCCGCCGCCACACGGGCAATCGCGGCAGCTGCCACAACAGCGCCGCGCAAAGCGCCAGCGCACCAGCCAGCAACCACCCCGCTGCTGCGCCCTGGGCGTTTTGTGCCGGGTCAGCGTCCAGCAGCCACTGCCAGGCCAGCACGGCCACTGTGGGGGGCGAGGCCGGCCCAATGATGAGCGCCATGTCCACGACGGTGAGACCATAGGCGAGTACCGCCAGCATGGGCCAGCGCAAGCGCGGCCACAGCTGTGGCCACAGCACCCGCCACCACGCGGTGCGCGGCGGGTAGCCCAGGCTTTGCGCCACTTGCAGCTCGCGCGTGAGCCGCTGGGCCACATCGGCACGCTGCAACTGCGTGGCGGCAGCCCACAACAAGAAGGGCACCTCCTTGGCGATCAGCACCAGCATCAGGCCCAGGCCCCACGGGTCCTGCGTGGTAAGCCAGGGTGGTGGCGCGTCAAAGCCCGTGGCCCATGGCGACAACGCCCGTAGCAACCAGCCGCTGGGGGCAATCAAAAACGCCAGACCGATGGCAAATGCGGCATGTGGCATAGCCAGCAGGGGCCCGAGCGCGCGCACCCAGCGCACCCACCACTTGCCCGGAAAGCCGCGAGAAAGCAGCCAGGCCGTCGCTGCCATGGCCAGCACACTCGCGCCCACGCCGGTCCAAAGGGTCATCCACATTGCCTTGGCGAGCTGCGAGTCCGCCCACAACGCCTGCCAGGCAGATGGCTGCAGCGCGCTCGCGATTGCACCCCACGTCGCCCACAGCAGCGGCACGCCAAACACCAAGAGCAAGACCGTTGATATGACGCGGTCTTGGGTTCGGGCATTCACTGGAGAGCCCCGTGGACTGCTTCCGCGCCTGTCTCGGTGTTCGATGCGCTGTAGGCAAGGCCGGCAGCCACGCCGCCAAACCGGTCGCCATGCACCAGCGTTGCGGTGGGTAGGGCAAGTTGCAGCGCGGTGGTCAAGGGCCGCAGCGCCGATGATCCGCCCGTGAGGTAAATGGTGTCGACCCGTTTGAGCCCGGCGGCCAGCACACATTGCCGGGCGCAGGTGACGATATCGTTCAACGGGTTTTGCAAGGTCCGCTGCATCGCCGCGGGCGCAAGGCTGGCGAGCAAATCATCGCCCAGGCAGGCCACGTCAATGGGCGCTTCGGCGTCGGTTGTCGAGCAGGCAATCTTGGCGGCCTCCACATTTGCCAGCAGCCGGTGACCGTGGCGCTCGTTCAGCACCCACATCAGGCGCTGGTGCAGGTTGATGTCGGCGTAGTTCGTCCACAGGGACTTTGCCAGATGCAGACTCTGGCGGCGATAGGCGTGGTGGATCAGGTGCCAGGTCGACAAATCAAAAAACATCGCCGAAGGCACCTCACGGCCACTGGCGTCAACGTGGCCATAGCCCAGCAGCGGCATGATCTCGGCCAGGTTGAGCAGTCGGTCAAAATCGGTGCCGGCAATGTGTATGCCGGTGGTGGCCAGCACGTCTGTAGCGCGGTTGCCAGACAGCCGTCGCCCTGGCCCGAGGCGCGTGACGGTGAAGTCTGACGTGCCACCGCCAATGTCGACAATCAGTGCGGTGGTCTCGGTGGTGATGCGCTGCTCATAGTCCAGCGCGGCGGCCACCGGCTCGAACTGGAAGCGCACGGTGTCAAACCCGGCAGCATGTGCGGCGCGCGCCAAGGTGGCTTGAGCCAGTGCATCGCGGGCGGTATCGTCGTCTACAAAATGTACCGGGCGTCCCACCACGGCGTGATTGACCGTGCAGCCCAGTCGCTCTTCGCTACGCGTCTTCAGCTCGCGAAAGAACAGTACCACGATGTCAAAAAAACTGGTGGGTCGGCCATTGATGGCAGTTTGCTCGTCCATCAGCTTGCTGCCCAGCAGGCTTTTGATGGAGCGCATCAACCGCCCCTCGGCACCGGTCAAATACGCTTGCAGTGCAGCTGCGCCGAAATCCACGTGTTCGTCGTCGGCATGAAAAAACAGCGCAGTGGGCAATGAGGTGCTGTTGCCCTCCAGCGCAATGGCCTGCAGGCTGCCGTCGGCCCTCTGCACGGCCACGGCTGAGTTGGACGTGCCGAAGTCTATGCCCAGCGTTAGCACATCAACCTACGCCGCCAAGACCGTCTGCAAAAAGCGGCTGATGTCTTTGACCTCTTGTGGGTGCACGCTGTGCTGCATGGGGTAAGTGTGCCATTGAACCGGGTGCCCCATGGCCGCCAGCGCATTACGCGATTCTTCACCGCGTGCCACGACGACAACCGGGTCTTGCGTGCCATGGGCCATGAAGATCGGCGTGGTGGCATTGGCGTCCTGCCGCTCCGCGGCAAAGCGGTCTGCCAGCGGCAGGTAACCTGACAGCGCCATGATGCCAGCGAGCTTGTGAGGAAAGCGCAGGCCCGTGTGCAGTGCCATCGCGCAGCCCTGGCTGAAGCCAGCCAGCACAATGCGGTCGTAGGCAACGCCGCGCGCTGCTTCGTTTTCAATTAACGCCACGATTTCGCGCTCGGATTTTTGAATGCCCGCCGCGTCTTGCCGGCTCACCAAATTGGCGCCCAAGATGTCGTACCAGGCCGGCATCACATAGCCACCGTTGATGGTGACCGGCACGCTCGGTGCGTGCGGAAACACAAAGCGAATGGGCGCGCACCCCGCCAAATCCAGCTCGGGCACGAGGCCCGCAAAGTCGTTGCCGTCAGCGCCCAGACCATGCAGCCAGATCACGGCAGCGGTTGGGTTGGGCGCGGATTCGATTTGGATGGAGGGTAGAACTTTGGTCATACTGCAATTATCGTGCGACGGAACGCCGCAGGCAGGTGGATGACAAAAACGGTCTGAATACACCAAAATTTATAGAAAATAAGCATCTAGCCCCCGTCAATTATAGGTAATTAGCTATTACAAACGTAGCATATTGCTATTCAAGGTGTCCAAAATTTGTCGATCTCGCGAGTACAAAGGATGGCGAGCGAAGCTATAGTGCGGGTGACTCAGGGACAGATGTGGCACATGGCTGGCCCCGTCAGCTTGAAGTCTTGAATTCAACTGTTCAGCGGCCTGGCGCGAGGAGGCGCCGATCTATGGTTCATCAAATCAAGCGTCTGTCTCCCCATCAGAACGCAAAAGTATTTGCGGTGCTCATGACGATCAGCATACTGGTCTTCATGGTGCCGTTTTACGTATTTGCATTCGCCGTCGCGCCCGCGCAGTCGCGGCCACCTGGCTGGTTCATGGTGATAATGCCCGCGTTTTACTTCGTCTTCAGCTACCTGATGGTTGCTGTGGGTAGCTGGTTCTACAACCTCATGTTTCCCTATATTGGTGGCATAGAGTTCACAACGCGGGATAGCGAGGTTTAACCCCACGTCGTCACTCGGCGAAGAGCGGATTATCGGGCCGCATTCGCTTGGCTCACGCGCTTGCGAGCGGTCACCGGCGGATTGGCGCTGACCAGTTTCAGCCTGCTCTTTGGCTGTGCAGCTTTGGTGCTTGCCGGTTTTGCTGCGGCCGCGCCCGCGGCTTTGGTTTTTGGCTTTGCTTTTGCTTTTGCTGCAGTAGGCGCTTTCACAGTTGCCTTTGCGGCCGTTTTTACAGCAGCCTTCGCCGGCGCCTTGGCGGTTGATTTGGGTGGCACTTTGGCTGCGTCCTGCTCCTTGGCCAAGGCTGCCGCAGCGTGCTCATGTGCTCGTGCGAGCAAGATCTGGTGCTCTGCCAGAAATAAATCACCCAGATCGTTGATGTCTGGCACGGCGCGGCGACAGGCGATCAGGCCGTAATCGAGCCGCCCCGCATAGCTTTGTACCGTGACGTTAAGCGCCATGGTGTGCACCGGAATCGAAACCGGGTAGTAACTGACGACTTTTGCACCTGCCAGGTACAGCGGAACCGGGCTGCCGGGCACGTTGGAGATCAACACGTTGCACAGCGGCGCCATGACGTTTGCAAGGCGCGAACGCCCGAAAAGTGAGGCAAGCCCTGACATCAACCACGGTGCGCCCAGCAGCGGAAAGTCTGTCGGGATCGCAGTTTTGACGCGCCCCATAACGGCCTTGCTGGCGCTGGACGCAGCGTGGATGGCCAGCAGGCGTTTCACCGGGTCTTTGATATCCGTGGCCAGCGTGTTGGTCAATATGCTGACCTGATTGTTGGCCGACGAATCGCCTGCCGTCCGCAGGCTGACAGGCACCGCCGCAACCAGTGGTTTGTCGGGCAGGTCGTCGTATTCGCGAAGGTAGCGGCGCAGGGCGCCTGCCGTGGTGCCCATGACCACGTCATTAAGAGACACCCCAAAGGTCTTGCCAATAAATTTGGCTTCAGCCAACGGAATCGTGCGGCCAGCAAATGTTCGCTGGTTCGTAATGGCTACGTTCAGCTTGGTGCGTGGCCCAAACAGTCGCACATTCTTGGGCATCGACCATTTGCGTTTGCCATCTTCATCTTTCTCGGGCAAGGCCACATCCCTCAGGGCGCGTGCCATGGTGGGGGCGGTCTTGATGAGCTGAATAACTTGCGCGACGGTGTTGCCAGCCGCTGCACTGGCCAGTTCTGCCATTCCAAGCTGATAGCGGTTGCGCCGCACACCGGGTCGTGGCGCCTTGACGACGCGGCCCGTGGGCTCCAGGTCAAAAATGGCCTGCGCCACCGCCACGCCCGCCTGGCCGTCCATGCCCGCGTGATGGGCTTTGACATACATGGCGACCTGGCCACTTTTCAGGCCGTCAATGACGAACATTTCCCAGAGTGGGCGGCTTCGATCCAGCAACGATGAGTGAAGCCGCGCCACATATTGTTGAAGCTGCCGGTTGCTTCCGGGCTTGGGCAAGGTAATTCGTCGAATGTGGTAATCGATGTCGATATCTTCATCCTCTACCCATACCGGGTTGGACAAGTCAAACGGCATCAGTGCCAGCTTGCGCGTGAACATGTTGGCCAAATGCATCCGGCCCGCTACGTGGGCTTTGGCATCTTCAAAAAAGTCTCCCGCGTAGCCCTCGGGCAAGTCCAGGACATTGAGCGAGCCGATGTGCATCGGCATCTCTGGGGACTCCACGTGAAGGAACATGGCGTCCAGACCGCTGAGATGGTTCATGATGTCAACCCTTTCCTGACTGCAAGGCGTTTGAGTTGACCATTATGGCCGTGGTCAGGAGGCGTAGCGCTTGATCCACTCCTTCTCCAGCGCATCAACCCAGCTGCCATGCGGCTCTGGTATGGCGGGCATGACCTGTTCCACCTGACCAGGCAGGGGCGCACTGGCAAAGCGCGCACGTTCCGCTGCGGGCAGCTTGT
This sequence comes from Comamonadaceae bacterium, assembly GCA_024642025.1. GTDB lineage: Bacteria > Pseudomonadota > Gammaproteobacteria > Burkholderiales > Burkholderiaceae_C > Egaibacter. The sequence goes on from JAHEBY010000133.1 coordinate 5,855, forward strand.
CCACAGCCAGCACCGTTGGGTCGCCCCATTGCGCGATGTCGGCTTTGCGACCCTGCGCCTCGGGCGACAGCAAAAAGTTGGCGACAACCTGCGCGCCCTCTTTGACGCCCGAATTGAACGGAATTGCCAGAAAGTGCGTGTTGCCCAGCGTTCCGCCACTGAATTGATAGCTGTAAACACTGTCCGCGAGGCGTTTGGCGGCGATTTCGTTGGCGGCTTCGTTGGGGTTGAAGGTGAGGGCGATCATCAACTCGCCGTCACTCATCATTTGGCGAACTGCTGCCGAGTTCTGTGGGAACTGTTTGCCTGCGCGCCACAGATGAGGATGCAGGGCGTCCAGATAGGCCCACAGTGGTGCCCCGGCTTTGACCAGCGTGTCGGGCGTAACCGGCTGGTACAGCGCTGTGCGATCGGTGTTGAGCTCAACCAGCGCCTGTTTGACAAACGTCGTGCCGTGAAAGTTTGGCGGGCGGGGGTAGGTGATGCGCCCTTCATTCGCTTTGGCAAAGGCCAGCAGCGCGGCCATGCTGCGCGGCGGGTTGGGCACGCGCTTGCGGTCGGCAAAGAAAGTAAGTTGCGCCATGCCCCAAGGCGCCTCCAGGCCTTCGACAGGCTCCGAGAAGTCAATTTTCGTAGTGGGTTTGCCCAACACGTCCACATATTTGAAGCTGGGCAGGCTCTCGGCAAACGGGCCAAACAACAAAGCTTCACGCTTCATGTTCAGGAAGTTTTCGCCGTTGATCCAAATGAGGTCTACCGTGCCGTTGGTCACCTTGCCGGCAGCCTTCTCGGTTCGAACCCGTTTCACCACCTCGGCGGTTTCTGTGATTTTGACGTGCTCCAGTTTGACGCCGTAACGGCTTTGCACTTCGGTCGCCGCCCATTGCAGGTAGGCGTTGATGCGCTCGCTGCCGGCCCAGGCGTTGAAATACACCGTCTGGCCGCGCGCCTTCGCTTCAATGGCAGGCCATGTTGTAGCGGTTTGCGCGAACAGTGGGCTGCTAAGGCCTGCGCCCAGCAGCGCGAGGGTTTGACGGCGCGAGAGGTTTGCAGGGGTTGATGGCACTGTTGCTGTGAAATTGGACGCGGGTTTTTTAGAAGTTTTCATGGAGAACGTGGAGAAAGGCGTTGGTTAGGGCGTTGGGTACGGAAACGTTAAGGCCAATTTGGGTTGGTCGCATGCAAGCGCAGCTTCTTACATGGGTTGCAAGGCGATTCCCGCCGAATGGCAACAGCATTCTGTGCTTTCATGGGGCGCCATTACGTCAGCAGAGCCTGCGCGAATTCGAGTGAGTTGAAGGTTTCCAGGTCTTCCAGTTTTTCGCCGACGCCAATGAAATACACCGGAATGGGCCGCTCGCGGGCGATCGCTGCCAGCACCCCACCTTTGGCCGTGCCGTCCAGTTTGGTGACGATCAGGCCAGTGAGCTGCAGGGCGTCATCAAACGCCCGCACTTGTGTCAGCGCGTTCTGGCCGGTGTTGCCGTCAATCACCAGCA
>JAHEBY010000134.1 GCA_024642025.1 Comamonadaceae bacterium
CAATCGCCATGGCTGCACCGATTCGTGACTCGCAGGGGCGTGTAATTGGCGCCTTGGTTGGTGTCACAGACTTGAGTAAACCCAATTTTCTGGACAAGATTGCGAAGCCGACCTTGAACCAGGTCGGTGTGGTGTCGATTGTCTCGTCCAAGTACCGAGTCACAGTCACGTCCTCTGACAAGACGCTTGTCATGATGGCTCTTCCCCCGCCTGGCGTGAACACTTATCTTGACAGAAACATCGCCGGCTTTGAGGGCTATACCAAGGTCGTCAATATCCTTGGACAGGAACAACTTGCGTCAATCAAGCAAATTCCGGCGGCTCAGTGGTACCTGTTTTCCGGGCAAACGACCGAAGAATTGTTTGCACCTGTGCGATCGATGCAACATCGCATTCTGTTGGCCGCCATTGTGCTGACCATGCTGGCAGGGGCCTTTACCTGGTGGATATTGAAGCGTCAACTGGCCCCGATGTTTGACACCGCCAAAAAACTGTCCTTGATGGCCAACGAAGTGGAAATCCCATCGCCATTGCCCATAGTCCGCCAGGATGAAGTCGGTGAGTTGATTGGTGGATTCAACAAACTACTGATTTCCTTGGAAATGCGCGAACGTGCATTGAAAGCAAGCGAGAGCCGCTTCAGGTCCATCTTTGATCAAGCGCCCATGGGCATCGCCTTGATTGATTCATACAACGGTCATATCCATGCGGTCAATTCCAAGTTCGCCAGCATTGCAGGTCGAACCATGGAAGAAATGGCAACTATCGATTGGATGAGCATCACGCACCCGGATGATGTTCAGGCAGACCTCGACAACATGGCTTCAATGAACGCTGGAAAGATTGCTGGCTTTCAGATGGAAAAACGTTACCTGCTCCACGATGGCACCCCGGTCTGGATCAATATGACGATTGCGCCGGTCATGGTCGAGGACAAGCTCCACAAACTCCATCTGTGCATGATCGAGGACATCAACGAGCGTAAGGCAGCCCAAGACCAGATTCAAAGTTTGGCCTTCTCGGATCCGCTGACGGGTCTGCCCAATCGCAGGCTGTTGCTCGATCGGCTTGAGCAAACCCTCGTAAATGCAAAACGCCGCACGCGTCAAAACGCCTTGCTGTTCATCGATGTAGACAACTTCAAGACGCTCAACGACTCCCTGGGTCATGACACGGGAGACCAGTTGCTTCAAAAGATAGCAGAACGAGTCCTCAACTGTGTGCGCGAAGGCGACACAGTGGCGCGGCTGGGTGGCGATGAATTTGTGGTGATACTTGAATACCTGGATGGCGGAATTCATGAGGCGACGGCCCAGGCCGATTTGGTCGCCAAAAAAATTCAACACCAGCTTCGCCAACCCTACCTGCTTGGCAGCTACACCTACCACAGCACAGCCAGCATAGGCGTCACCTTGATGGGCGGTCCTCAACGAGAAAGCGTCGAGGACGTTTTGAAACGCGCTGAACTCGCCATGTACAAGGCCAAAGAGGTCGGGCGAGACAACCTGCGTTTCTATGAATCAGGAATGCAAACTGCCATCAATGCCCGTGCCTCCATGGAGACGGAATTGCATGAGGCGATAAATCAATCCCAGTTCCTCTTGCACTACCAGGTTCAGGTTGATCGCAATGCCAAACCCATCGGCGTGGAGGCCTTGGTGCGCTGGCAGCATCCTGTGCGGGGCCTGGTCTCACCGGGCGAATTCATTCCCGTGGCAGAGGCCAGCGGCCTGATCCTGCCCTTGGGCCGTTGGGTGCTGCAATCCGCTTGCCAACAAATCGCAATTTGGGCACGGAAGCCAGACTTGGCACATATAACCGTCGCCGTAAATGTCAGTTCCCGCCAGTTTAAAGTGCCTGGCTTTGTAGACGACGTGATGAATGTCCTGAAGGTTTCTGGCGCCAACCCCAAGCGCCTTAAACTTGAACTGACCGAGAGCCTGCTGCTTGACAATATGCTCGATGTTGTGACCAAGATGAATGCACTCAAGTCATGTGGTGTGGGTTTTTCGCTTGATGACTTTGGTACGGGCTATTCATCACTGGCCTACCTGAAGCGCTTGCCACTTGATCAGCTCAAGATTGACCAGGGCTTTGTTCGGGACATCCTGAATGATCCCAACGATGCGGCCATCGCGCGGATGGTTGTTTCGCTGTCCGACACCATGGGCTTGAATGTCATGGCAGAAGGGGTTGAGACCCAGGCGCAACGCGATCTTCTTGAAGAGCTCGGATGCTACGCCTATCAGGGCTACTTGTTTGGTAGACCTGTGCCGGTTCAAGAATTCGAGAGGACCGTATAGCCGACCTTCCCGTCACGCGCGCAGGGTGTGAAGCACAGTCTCATGGACCATCGGTATGAGGGCATTCTTGTTGGGATGTCGGCCATAAAGCACCAGGCCGTGGACGCAGCACATGATTTAACTCGCGAGCGCTGCGAGCGCGCAAAAACCGGGCGCGTCAGGCCCAGCCCAGCAGCTTCATGGTGTAGCCGTCGTTCCAGATCTTCGTCATGTGGCGGATCTTGTTGCCGTCGAAATTGAAAATGTACGCGTAATCGGCCGCGACCTTGTTGCCCGTGGGTGGAACCGGTCCGCCCGGACCAGTCTGTGTGCCGTGGACAACCGCCGTGACGACGACGGTGTTGCGCTCGGCGTCGGTGGCGAGGGCCTTGATCTCGGGATGCATGTCGGGAATCGGCGTGAAGAGTCCCTTCAGCCAAGCCGCATAAGCTTCGACCGTTGTGACCGTTGCCAGGCCGTCGGCCTGGCATGAGAAGCTCGCTCCAGCGTGACACCACTCCTTGCAGATTTCCCAGTCTTTGCCACCTTCAATGGCGTCGAAGAATGCCTTTGCGCTTTGTGAAATAGACATGTGCAGGCCTCCTCTTTTATTAACTCCTGGGCGCTTTGTCCAGGATGAAGATAATAATGAAAAGATCGATTTACGATGTCAACGGTGATCTACTTGCTGGGGTTTCCTCACACTTGGCATGCTTCTGCAACGACACGATCAACGGGCAACCCGCATCGTATGACACTGGATTCGCGGACTTATGCATGCTTGCTCGCACCGATTCGCCGGCGCGCGAAACCACCTCCTTGCGCCCACGACGCACCCAAGACCGCCATCAACAGGCGACCGGCTGTGATGCTGGTCAGTTGGTTGGCAATGTCGTACGCAGGCGAAACTTCGACAAGATCCATGCCCAGAATGGGCTGCCGTATCGCAAGTGCGCGCAGCATTGCCAGAGTCACATCCGCCTGGAGCCCTCCTGGCGACGGTGCTTGAACGCCCGGCATGCAGGTTGGGTCCAGACCATCGGCATCGATCGTCAGATAAATGGGTATGTCGCGAGGAATTTGTTCCAGGACATGTTCAATCCCGTTCTCGCGCACAGCACTTGCAGTGATCAAGTTGGAACCATAGGCACACGCTGCCTCGTACTCAGGCCGACGGGCGCTCCCCGTACCTCTCAGTCCGATCTGAGTCATGCCCGTAACACAACGCAACTCGCTGGCGCGCCGCAGCGGGCTGCTGTAACCATTGCGCACACCATTGACTTCATCACGCCAGTCGAGATGCGCGTCGATATGAACGACATGAACCGATGTGCCGGTGAGGTCGAGTGCCTGCAGAACCGGGGTGGTGATGCCATGGTCTCCTCCAAGCACAAAGAGCTGTGTGCCAGCTGCAAAGACGGGGGCAATGCTGTCCCGAACACGCGCTGAGTGTTCGAGGTAAGTGTCGGCATTCCAGCACACGTTCCCGCCGTCTACACAGCGCTGTGGCATCACATCGGCCAAAGGTGCGCCGAGATCAAAGTCCCAGTTTTCCAGTCCATCGCAGAACTGGCCTGACATTTGCCGGATGGCATCCGGCGCACGCGATTGGTCGTTCGGAGACGGTTCACCAGGGTAGGGCTCGCTTTGAGGTATTCCGACCAGCAGCACATCTGCCTTTGACCATGCGGTAGGCTGCTCTTCGTAAGTCCAATTCAAGAACGTCTGTCTGGGTCTTGAGCCAAGCGGATCGGTCGGGCGGGTCATCTGGGTTGTGTGGTGGAGCATTGCGGCCTTTCCTGGGCGTAAAAGTACTAGGGCCTCAGTTTGAGGAAGAACTCTGGTTTAATCAAACGAAATAAAATGAAGTTAGTTTAGTTAAACTAAATTAATCCGATGTGCCGAGGAGCTTGTCTATGCTCGAAATGAGAGAACTCGCGTCACTCAGGGCCGTGATCACCGAGGGCAGCTTTGAATTGGCAGCACGTGCCTTGTTCGTGACGCCAGGGGCCATGTCGCAGCGAATCAAGCAACTGGAGGAGAAGGTGGGACAGGTGCTGGTGCTGCGCACCAGCCCACCCACACTCACTTCGGCAGGCGAATCGGTCCTTCAGCTCGCCCATCAGGTGGCGCTGCTTCAGCAAGAAGCTCTGGAGATTTTTCAGCATGGCACGACCGCCGAACCGCGATCTTTGGTTATCGCAGTCAATCACGACTCGATGGCCACATGGTTTATGCCACCATTGACCCGCTACGCTCAATGCAAGAAACTGCAACTTGATCTGCGAGTTCACGAGCGTGAACAGACCCATCGCCTGCTTAGACAAGGTATCGCTGTCGCAGCCGTCACCTCTGAGCTGGTACCAGTGCAGGGCTGCAAGGTCAAGGCGCTCGGCGCCTTGCGGTACGTCGCGGTCGCTGCGCCTGATTTCGCAGAGGAATGGTTTCCTGAAGGTGTGCTCGGCAAAATGAGTGCTCGCGCTCCGCTCGTAGCGTTCGATCGGGCAGATTCCCTGGCACAGCTCTTCATCCGCCGCACCACGCGCAAACGCGTGTCGCCACCGGTTCACTATGTGCCGGCTTCTGCTGATCTGGTACGGGCGACCGTGATGGGCCTTGGCTGGAGCGTTGTACCCATATTGGCGGTCAAACCGTTGATTCATGCGGGCACGCTTGTGCGGCTTGAAGTGACGTCGACACTTGATGTGCCCTTGTATTGGCAGACATGGAACTTGAAGTCCGCTTTACTCACGGACCTTGAAGAAGAGGTGACAAAAGCCGCCATCGGTTCGCTCGAAGAATTGCATTGACTGGTTCGCTTGCCTACAGCCGCTCTCGAAGGCCATCATTGAAGTCACCTGCTGCTCAAGAACGGCCACTTTCCGCCGGTTGAGAGTCACTCCGAATTTCAGTATGAAGGACAGCAAGCCCCGCATAGGCGTCATGCGCAAACCAGTGTCAACCGGCAGCAACGGGTCGAAAGTCGCCTCAGCCAGATTTTGCGTGACGCAGCCTATTCGACTTTGACGAGTAAAACACAGGGTACAGATGCCCGCGCTGCCTGCTTCGCCCGGGGTTGCACAAATCGACGCAAGACTGACATCACACTGTCACACGTCTTGTTTAACGTCTGGCACATTCATTATTCTTGGGACCTATACATGTTTGTGCGCAGCATTTTGGTTGGATCATTGGCCTTGACATTGGGCGCCTGTGCCATTCAGACCCCCTCCGGGCAACAACAGGCGGGCACCTTTGCTTTCGGCCTGTGGGGCGACATGCCTTACGCCAAGGCAGGCGATGCGCCCAAAATGCAGGCATTGCTCAACAGCATCAATCAGTCGGACATTGAGTTTTCGCTGTATGACGGCGATATCAAGGACGGCAGCTCACAGTGCACGGACAACATCTACACCGATGCGCTGAAGATGTTTGGCTCGATGAAGAAGCCGGTGGTGTATGTGCCGGGCGACAACGAGTGGACCGATTGCCACCGCCTGAACAATGGTGGATTCGACGGCGTGGAGCGGCTGGCACACCTGCGCAAGGTCATGTTCCCCACCGCGAGCAGCCTGGGCCAGACCCAGATGCCACTGGAGCACCAGGGCAAGCCCGGTGAAAAATTTGTGGAGAACACGCGTTTTTCCCGCGGTGGCGTGATGTTCGTGGGCATCAACATGCCGGGCAGCAACAACAATCTGGTGCTCAGCGCGAAAGAGTGCTCCAGCAAGAGCGCCCGCAAGACCGCACAGTGTGATGCGGCCAACGCAGAATATCTGGAGCGCGATACGGCCAACACTGCCTGGCTGACGGGCTCATTCGAGCAGGCCAAATCCGCCAATGCCAGGGGTCTGGTGGTTGTGGTGCAGGCCGACCCCGGCTTTGATCTGCCCGAGACCGAGGAGCTGGATGAGAGCGCGGCTCCGGGGGTGAGCGGCTACCGCGCATTCATGAGCAGCCTGACAAAGCAGACCGAACAGTTCAAGGGGCAGGTGCTGTTTGTGCATGGTGATACGCACTTCTACAAGATGGACAAGCCGCTTTACAGCCCCACCAAATTGTTGCCTAACTTCACCCGCCTGCAAACCTTTGGCAGCCCGTCGATTCACTGGGTCCGTGTGACCGTGGACCCGTCCAGCGAACAGGTGTTTCAAATTACGCCGGTGATCGTGAAGCAGTAATCCCGATCCGGGCCGCCAGACCCCGCTTCAGATGGGCTTGAGCGGCGTGCCAAACTTCTCCTGCAGGGGTTCGTGATCGAGCGGCGGAAACTCGATCAGGTTGTCGGGTACCCGCCGGTCGGCAATGTGGTCCAGCAGGTGGCGAATCAGCGCGAGGCGTCCGGCCCGCTGGTCGTTGAAATCCACCAGCACCCATGGCGCGTATTCGGTGTGAGTGGCTTTGAGCATCACATCCCGCGCCAATCCATATTCGGCGTATTTTTCACGGGCCTTGAGGTCAATGGGGCTGAGCTTCCAGCGTTTTAACGGGTCGGCAAGCCTTTCAGCGAAGCGCTCTTCCTGTTTGTCCTGGTCCACGGTGAGCCAGTATTTAAACAGCAGGACGCCATCGTCCACCAGCATCTTCTCGAAAACCGGCGCCTGCTTCAGAAACACTTTGGTCTGTTCTTCGGTGCAAAACGCCATGACGCGCTCCACACCGGCGCGGTTGTACCAGCTGCGGTCAAACAGCACGATCTCGCCCGCTGCGGGCAGGTAGGGCACATACCGCTGGAAATACCACTGTGATTGCTCCCGGTCGCTAGGTTTGGACAGCGCGACGGTGTGGCACTGGCGCGGGTTCAGCGTGTCGGCGATGGCGGAGATGACACCGCCTTTGCCCGCCGTGTCGCGGCCTTCGACCACGACCATCAAACGCTTGCCGGTGAATTGCAGCCAGCGGGCGAGCTCGTTCAGTGCGAGTTCCAGCGGCTCAAGTTGCTCAAAAAGTCGCTTTTGCCGAGCTTGCCGTTTTTACCGGCTTTGCCCGCTTTGCCTGTTTTGCGATCCCCATCGCCATTACCGGACTTCTCTGATTTAGACTTTTTCATGGCTACATCGTACCGGA
>JAHEBY010000135.1 GCA_024642025.1 Comamonadaceae bacterium
AAACTGACGGGTGGCAGCGAGGCGTGGGCGAGTAGCCGCAAGGCCTATCTGGCGCGCTTCCCAGAGGCTGAGCCGATGACGCAGCTAGCGGACTTTATCTTCGTGGCGGTGACCATTTCACAGGGCCGCCATGTGGCCGGATTTGGTGCTGCACGGACTGTAGATGTGGCCGAAATCAGGCAGGTTTTTGGCCCTTAGCCCCTGTCGAATAAGCGCAGATAGCTCACTTTTCAATAGCAATCAGTTCCACTTCAAATGTCAGCGTGGCATTGGGCGGCACCACACCGCCCGCGCCGCGCTCGCCATAGGCGGTGGCCGGCGGGCAGGTGAGGGTGGCTTTGCCACCGACCTTGATCTTTTGCATACCTTCGGTCCAGCAGGGCACCACGCGGTTCAGCGGGAAGGTGGCGGGTGCGCCGCGTTTATAGGAGCTGTCAAATTCCTTGCCGTCGGCCAGCGTGCCGCGGTAGTGCACCTTGACGGCGTCTGTTGCCTTGGGGTTGGCGCCGGTGCCCACGGTGGTGTGCAAAACTTTTACGCCGGAAGGCAGTGTTTCAGTTTCGGCTGCGTGAGCGTAGGTTGTCAGGCTGGCGGCTGTAGCCATGGCCAGAGTGGCGAAGAGAGCGGTGGGTTTTTTCATAATTGCAGTTTACTGGCAGCAAGCCGTCAGACGCTTTGCGCATCTGTTTTTTGTGTAACTGTCTTCTCCATCACGGCGTGGAACAAACTCGAGTCCAGCCAGTGCTGCAGCCACCCCTGCACAGCCCCTATCGCTTGCGCATCAAACCAGGTCTTGTCGACGCCGGCAAACTGCCTCACGAACGGAAACAGCGCCACATCCGCCATCGAAACTCTGTCGCCCACGAGCCATGTCGATTGCTGCAACTGGTTATTCAGCGGCTGCACGAAGGCCACCATCGCAGCACGGCGATGTGCCTCGGGCGTTTGTTCGGGATGGCGGCCCGAATATTTATAGCGGTCCAGCAGGGGCTTGAAGGTGATGTCGTTCAGCGTGGTCCAGTGACGGGTTGCCTCGGCGTCGCAATCGAGCCAGCCATCGGGGTCGTTCTGCGCAAGCGCCCAGCGCATGACGTCCAGGCTTTCTTCTATCACGTCGCCCCGCGCGGTAACCAGCACCGGCACAGTGGCCTTGGGCGATGCCGCCAGCAGCTCGGCCGGTTTGTCGCGTAGTGCGACCTCATGAATGCGAACCGGCACACACGCCTGCGCGAGGGCCATACGCGCGCGGATGGCGTAGGGGCAGCGCCGAAAGGAAAACAACAACGATTGAGGAGGCGAGTCCATTCAGGTCGAGAGTGGCTTGACAGATGAAGTTGGGCGGTAGCGAACGGATCCCGGTCGATGTGTCACATGAAATACCCACAGCGCAAAAGCGGTCTTACGCCATGCGCGTCACGTTTGAGGATCGGGATGCGACTAAGGCTCTGACAGCATTGCACAACGCAGTGTTGCACATTAACCCAACTGAAGGAACCCATCATGAAAACCACTGCCATCGCTTCCGCAATCATTCTCGCTTCTGCCTTTGCTGCTTCTGCAAGCTTTGCCGAAGTCACGCAATACGGAGAGCGTGCCACAGGCATCAGCGCTCCCGTTGCGCAAAGCACATTGAGCCGTGCTGACGTAATGGCTGCATACAACCAGGCCAAAGCCGACGGAACCTTGATGCTGATCAGCAATCATGGCAATCAGCCTTTTGCGCAAAAGGGTGCCCAGGTTTCTGGCCTGACACGTGCAGAAGTGATGGCGCAAATTGAAGGTGACGCCCCAGCAACTCGCCTGCACTTCTGAACGAAATCACACGGCGCTAACAAGTTCGTCACAAATGAACGTATGGGGCGAGGCGGCCGTAATGCCGCCTCCCGTCTGCAGACTTACTGGCATACGGTGTATTTCACCGATGCAAGGAATCTATGACGCAGCTAACAACCGACGTGGTCGATACGGAACAGTCTCTTGCCGAGCCAGCACACCCGCTGGCGCATGCACAAGCGGTAAACCTTGAAGAGCAGTTGCCGGCATTGCGCCAACGCCTGCTGAAGCAAGCCCGTTTGGCCGTTTACGACGTGTCGTTGGCCGAAGACCTCGTGCAAGACACCTTGTTGGCGGTATTTGAAAAGACTGAAGAACACCGCGGGCAGGCTTCGCTGACAACGTGGGCCACCGCAATACTCAAGAACAAGGTGGCGGACTGGTATCGTTCTCCCAACCGCAAGCGCTATGTTCAGGTGGTCGATGAAGAAGATGATGCACAGCTTGATGAATCAGTGGCCGCACAGTTTGGTGAAAGTGGCGCACACGCGAGGCCAATTCCCGCATGGCAACAGCCCGAAAACCGTACGGAGCAGCGCCAGATGATGAAAGCCATGGAAGGATGCATGGAATGCCTGCCCAAGCAGACCGGACGCGTATTCATGATGCGCGAGTGGCTGGGCTTTGAGACCACCGAGATCTGCGCACGGCTGCAGATCACCGCAGACAACTGCCGCACCATCCTGCACCGGGCCCGCATGGGCATGCGCGAGTGCATGCAGCGCAAATGGCTTCGTGACGACCAGCCACTTCAGATAAGCAAGATAAACGCATGAATGAAATACTTTACTCTTGCCGCAAAGCCGCTGAGCTGATCACCCGTTCTCAGGACGAGCGTCTGGGTTTGCTTGACCGGGTGCGTTTAAAAGTGCACCTGTCCATGTGCGGCAATTGCGCGAATGTTGACAGGCAAATATCACAGATGTCAAAAATGATGCGTGAACCCGAGCCGGCCGAGGCGCCGACCGATTGACGCCATCGCTGCTAGCGGGCGCTCAGCAACTTTTCAATTGCTGCCACCAGGACCGGCCCCTGCGGCTCGACTTCGCTGGGGTAGCTGGCCACCACTTTGCCGCTGCGATCAATCAGGTATTTGTGGAAGTTCCATTGTGGCTCTTTGCCAGTGGCTTGCGCCAGTTGAGCATACAAAGGATTTTTGTCCTTACCGCGAACCACGCTCTTGGAGAACATGGGGAACTTCACGCCATAAGTGTTAAAGCAAAAATCGGCAATTTGCTTGGCGTTGCCAGGCTCCTGCTGGCCGAAGTCGTTCGACGGAAAACCCAGCACCACCAGTCCTTTGGCCTTCTCTTTGGCATACAGCGCTTCCAGGCCTTCATACTGGCCGGTGAAGCCGCAGTAGCTGGCGGTGTTCACCACCAGCACCACTTTTCCGGCGTATTGGCAAAGGTCCTGCGGCGCTTCATCCTGTAGCCGAGCGAATTTGTGTGCAAGCACAGACGGGCAGGCAGATGGTGCCTTTGCTGCAGTGCCATTCGCCGGTGTCTGAGCTGCAGCGCCCACACTCACCAGAGCGCCCAGCAATAAAAATGTGCAGGCCAGTTTCATACGTTCATTACCTTGTTCCGACGCCTTCCACGATCGCGGGCACGACTTTGCGAAGGTGCTGCAAGAATTCTATCGATTGGTCGGAAAAGATGCTTGTGCGTGACCACATGGCCTCAAAGCCGATGGTGATCGCTGCGCCCGCCTTGTCAACGATCGGATAAGCGGGGCGCCCGTTGTCTGCAACTTTCGACTTGGGCAGGATCGCGGCGCCTACACCCAGTGCAGCCCAGTCCTGCAACACCTGATAGCTCATGGCTTCGCCAGAATAGGCGTGCAGTTTGCGGCGCTGGCTGCGAAACAGCGCGCGCGTGGTGCTGGACAGGCCGCACGAGTCGGGGACCATGACGTAGGTCTCATCTGAAATATCCCTGATCTGCACCCCGGCCGAGTTGGTCGACTTTACCGAACTGGCCGACTTTGGCCACACGCCGCCGCGCGGAACAAAAAGCAGCGGCTCCTCGTACAACAACGTCGCCATGAACGGCCCTTTACGGGCGTTGACGACGCCAAAGGCAAAGTCAAGCAAGCCGCCATCCAGCATGCGGTAAAGGTCTGCCATATTCATCTCACGCAATACCACCTCCACGCTCGGGTTGCTCAGGCGAAACGGCTCAATCATGAGGCCGAGCAGACTCGTATTGATCAGTGGCGATGTGCCTATGCGGATGAGTCGAGTCTGCGGGTTCAGAAATGCCTGGGTTTGCTGCACCAGCGCGGCCTGCGCGCGCAGCACTTCCCCTAGATACGGCAGGATGTGTTCGCCAAATGGCGTTAGCGCCACTTGGCGGGTGGTGCGCACGAAAAGCCGCTCACCGAGTTCGCTTTCAAGCTGTGCAATGCCGTTGGACAGGGTGGGTTGCGTGACAAAGCATTGCGCTGCAGCAGCGGTGAACGATGTGGTTGCGGCTACAGCATCAGCAAAACGGAGTTGGTTCAGGTTCATGTTATTTATAGATATTACAAATAAATAAGATGCGAAAAAACAATTTCCAAATGAATTGACTGCATATTAACCTGCATGGGCTCGGATTCACCGGCTAGCCAGCTTTACTGAAGACTGGCTCAATTCACACTCAATAAGGAAAGCACCATGACTACCCATTTGCGCAGTATTCTTGCCAAGCCCATGACCCGTCTGCTTATCGCAACCGCCTTGGCAGTGCCCACTATGGCGTTCGCCGAAAAGGCCTATCTCGAAATCACGCTCAAAGTTGATGCGCAAGACCGCGCTGCCGCCGGTGCGATTTATACGAAGTACAAGAAGCCATTCCTGACGCGCATCGCGGGCGCAAAATCAAAAGAGTTGCTTGTTCGTGATGACGACGTGCAGGTGCTGCATGGGTTTGCGAGCCGCAAACAGGCTGAGGCCTACCTCAGCAGCGACCTGTTCACAAAAGATGTGGTGGTGGGCCTCAAGCCTTTGCTCAAGGCTGACCCCGAAGTCAGAATTTACGAGGCCAACTGAGGCAATGTTGAGTCATTGTTGAGACAATGACCCCCATGAATCTGAACAACGACCTGTCCCAGCGTGTAGTTCTGCGCAGCGGTGAGCTGCCGTGGGTGCAGAGCCCGACGGCTACTGTGCAGCGGCGCATGTTGGCGCGCGAGGGCGACGAAGAGGCTGTGGCCACCAGCGTGGTGCGCTATGAGCCGGGGGCGAGTTTCCCCCGGCATGCGCATCCGCGTGGTGAGGAAATCATGGTGCTGGAGGGTGAGCTGTCGGATGAGTATGGTGTTTACCCGGCGGGCACCTATATCAGGAACCCGCACGGTTCATCTCACGCGCCAGTCAGCACGAACGGGTGCACGCTATTTGTCAAACTTCGCCAGCTCGATGAAGAGGACACGCAGCGCACGGTGGTGCGTCCGCAAGACCGTCGCTGGCAGCCGGGGCTGGTACCTGGGCTTGAAGTTTTCGGGCTGGCCGAGTTTGGCACCACCCACACCGCGCTGGTGCGCTGGGCGCCGGGCACCCGCTTTGGCCGGCATCATCACTATGGCGGCGAAGAAATTCTGGTTCTGGAGGGCACCTTTCAGGACGAGCATGGCGATTACCCGGCGGGCACCTGGATTCGCAGCCCGCACATGAGCGCGCATCAGCCGTTTTCCACGCCGGGATGCCTGATTTTTGTCAAGGTGGGGCACTTGCCCGGCTGAGCAGCATGGCCAAGGTCATGCCAGGTAATGGTTTTACACGGTCGGCATTGGGTTGTGGCTTACTCATCGACTTGGCTCAGTGAATGCAGCTGTGCGCTGACGTCGACATGGCAAGGATCTCACACTGGCGCGTGCCAACCTCCGACCCCTGCGGTGAGCCGGTCGGCCTCGGTGGGCCCCCAGCCAGCGGCGTCGTATAGGTACAGCGGCGCAACCATGCCCACCACCGGATCGACTATGCGCCACGCCTGCTCGACGCTGTCTTCACGGGAGAACAGCGTCTGGTCACCCTGCAGCGCGTCGCCGATCAGGCGCTCGTACGCACCGGTTTCGTCGTCGGGCACGCGGCACACATCAAGTTCGACCGCCTCGCCTAGCATTGCCGCACCCGCCTGCTTAGCCAGCGCACCAAAGGCGATGGTGACCTCGCCGGACCCCAGCCGAAAGCGCACGTAGTTGGCGTGCCGTGCAAGAAGGGCGCCGAACACCTCCTGCGGCGGACGGTGAAATTGGACGCGCACCTCGGTTGCCGTGACCGCCAACCGTTTGCCGGCACGGATGAAGAACGGCACCCCCGCCCAGCGCCACGAATCGATGTGCAGGCGCATTGCAGCATAGGTTTCGACGCGGGAATCGGTTGCCACCCCGGCCTCGTCACGGTAGCCACGATATTGCCCGCGTACGATGCTGGGTGGGTCGAGTGGCCGTATCGCCGCGAAGACTTTAACCTTCTCGTCGCGCAGTGCCTCGCCGCTGGGTCCGGACGGTGGCTCTGCCGCCAGGTTGGCAACCACCTGCAATAAGTGGTTCTGCACCACATCACGAACGGCTCCAACTTCTTCGTAGAAGCGCCCCCGGCCCTCGACGCCGAACTGCTCTGCCATCGTAATCTGTACATGGTCAACGTAGTTGCGATTCCAGATCGGCTCGAGAAATGCGTTGGCGAAGCGAAAGAACAACAGGTTCTGCACCGCCTCCTTACCCAGGTAGTGGTCGATGCGACAGATCGCCGGCTCATCGAACACGCGCCTCAGGTCACGATTGAGAGCTTGCGCCGAAGCGCTGTCGCGGCCAAAGGGTTTCTCGACCACGACGCGCGCAGCAGGTGTACTGGTGAGCGCGGCGATGTGGTCGACCGTTGTGGCAAACAGGCTGGGCGGAATCGCCAGGTAATGAAGTGGCCGCTGTGCTGCGCCCAGTTCGGCCTGGAGCCGTTGAAACGTTGCGGCGTCGCGGTAGTCGCCGTCGATGTACCGCAACCGCTCAAGCAGCTTGACGGCAGCCGAGTCGTCAGCCGCGCTGTGCTCACGCAGACTGTCTCGCACGCGCTCACGCAACTGGTCGAGGTTCCAGCCGCTGAGCGCCACACCAAGTACCGGTAGGTCAAAACGTCCGGCGCGTACGAGGGCTTGCAGCGCCGGGAAGATCTTCTTGAACGCCAGGTCGCCACTGGCGCCATACAGCACGAGTGCGTCAGCCAGTTCAGGCTTGTTGTCAGACGATCTCGATGCGGTGGTCATAGCCTTCCCAAGTTTCAGTATCGGTCCAGAAGAATGTGAAGTCGATGTAGCTGCCAGTGGCCAGCTCGGACGTGGGAAGCATCGCCACCTGCAGCGCCAGGCCACTGTCGGTCGTCGCGATGTCGGTGACGCGCTGCCAGCCGTCAAAGCCATAGTGCACCTGTGCCGGCCGCGTCAGGCACAGCCACAACGGTTGACCGGCCCGCACGGGCCTCGTGGAAAAGCGGGGTGTCC
>JAHEBY010000136.1 GCA_024642025.1 Comamonadaceae bacterium
AGCTACCGGGTTCACAAGGGTTTTGCCCACGAGCACGTTGCCCTGAGCGCCGGGGTTCAACGCATGGTCCGCTCCGATCTTGGTGCGGCCGGCGTGATGTTCACGATTGATACCGAATCCGGATTTAGCGACGTGGTGTTCATCACCTCCAGCTACGGCCTGGGTGAAACCGTGGTCCAGGGCGCCGTCAACCCGGACGAGTTCTATGTCCACAAGCCCATGCTGCGCGCAGGCAAGCGGGCGTTGATCCGGCGGAGCTTGGGCTCCAAGCTCATCCAGATGCAGTTCACCAGCGCTGAAGAAAAAACCAGCGGCGGTCCCCTCAAAGGCAAGCTCGTCAAAACCGTAGACGTGCCCACCGAAATGCGTAATCGGTATTCGTTGACCGATGCCGACGTCGAAAAACTGGCGTCATATGCACTGGTGATCGAAGAGCATTACGGTCGCCCCATGGACATTGAATGGGGCAAGGACGGCCAGGACGGCGAACTCTATATCCTGCAGGCCCGCCCCGAAACCGTGAAGAGCCAGAGCGCCGGCAAGGCAGAGCATCGCTACAAGCTCAAGGGCAAGGGCAACGTTCTCGTCGAGGGCCGGGCCATTGGTCAGAAGATCGGCACCGGGCCAGTTCGGGTTGTACACAACATCAGCGAGATGGACAAGGTTCAGCCGGGTGATGTGCTGGTGGCCGACATGACCGACCCCAACTGGGAGCCCGTCATGAAGCGGGCCTCGGCCATCGTCACCAACCGGGGCGGGCGCACCTGCCATGCGGCCATCATTGCACGGGAACTGGGGATTCCGGCTGTTGTGGGCTGTGGCGATGCCACCGAAAAGCTCAAGGACGGCGTCTTGGTGACCGTGAGCTGCGCTGAAGGTGATACCGGCTATGCCTATGACGGTCTGCTGGAAACTGAGGTGATTGAAGTGGAGCGTGGCGCGATGCCGGAGATTCCGGTGAAGATTTCCATGAATGTGGGCAATCCCCAGCTGGCTTTTGACTTCTGTCAGCTCCCCAATGCGGGGGTGGGTCTGGCCCGCCTCGAATTCATCATCAACAACAACATTGGCGTGCATCCCAAGGCGATTCTGGACTACCCGAATGTCGATGCCGACTTGAAGAAGGCGGTCGAGTCGGTGGCGCGTGGCCACGCGTCGCCGCGTGCGTTTTATGTCGATAGGGTGGCGGAGGGCGTTGCCACCATTGCTGCAGCGTTCTGGCCCAAGCCCGTCATTGTGCGCTTGTCGGATTTCAAGAGCAACGAGTACCGCAAGCTCATCGGCGGCAGCCGCTACGAACCAGAGGAAGAGAACCCCATGCTGGGCTTTCGCGGCGCCACACGGTACATCAGCACCGAGTTTGGCGAAGCCTTTGCGATGGAGTGTGAAGCGCTCAAGCGCGTGCGCAACGACATGGGCCTGTCCAACGTTGAGATCATGGTGCCGTTTGTGCGAACCGTGGCTCAGGCGAAAAAGGTGACGGACCTGCTGGCGAACCAGGGACTAAAGCGCGGTGAAGCCGATCTCAAAGTGATCATGATGTGCGAGATTCCCAGCAACGCGATTCTTGCAGACGATTTTCTGGAGTTTTTTGACGGCTTTTCGATCGGCTCCAACGATCTGACGCAACTCACGTTGGGGCTGGACCGCGATTCGGGTCTGGAACTGCTGGCTGCCGATTTCGACGAGCGCGACAAGGCTGTGGAGGCCTTGATCGCCATGGCCATCAAGGCCTGCAAGGCGCAGGGCAAGTATGTCGGTATTTGCGGGCAGGGGCCCAGCGATCACCCTGACTTCGCGGCGTGGCTCATGGAGCAGGGCATCAGCTCGATATCCCTGAACCCGGACTCCGTGGTACAGACGTGGCGCGGTCTGGCGAAGAAGTCCTGATTCGACGACGATCCAATGCGTTTGACAGCCTTTTACATTCAAAAAGTACAGGCTGTTGTACTGGTTTTTCTGGGCCGTAGCAGTGCCGCCTTGATGCGGTTCCAGAAGATGCTGGCGATGGCGCCGGGCAACCGCTATGCCATGGCCAGTCGGGCACATCTCATCGGCCAACTCGGCGACACGCAGGGTGCTGTTGCCGCGCTGCGCGAGCTGGTTGCCACCCACCCGGGTGATTCCGCTGCCTGGTTTAACCTGGGTTATCAACTCAATGATTTGGACCTGCCAGCCGAGGCGGAAGTCGCGTTTGGGCATGCGCTGGGTATCGACCCAAAAATGGATCGTGCCTGGTATGGGTTGGCGCTGGCGCTTATTCGACTGGGGCGTCTGGACGAAGCCCGGCTGGCGCTGCTCCAAAATACGCAGTTGCAACCCATGAGCCCATACGGTTGGTACCAGCTCGCCCGGGTGCAAATGGATCGCCGCGAGTTCGCGGAGGTTCGCCAGATCATCGCGCACCTGCGCCAGTTTGAGCCCAGGTTTGCCAAACAGCTGGAGCGGGAAACGGGGGGCATGCAAGCATGCGCGCAGTGAGTGAATCACGAAACCTGTATTGGCGAAAGAACCTGCGTGTGACGGGAGTTTTGCTTGCGATATGGTTCGTTGTGACCTTTGTTGTGAGTTACTTTGCGCGCGAGCTGAGCTTTGTTTTTTTTGGCTGGCCCTTCAGCTTTTGGGTCGGAGCGCAAGGATCGCTGGTCGTCTATGGCCTCATCATCTGGTTTTATGCCCGCCGCATGGACCGCCTGGATGCCGAGTTTGGCGTGCAGGAAAGTGAAGACTGAACGTGGATTCACCCACCGGTCGCGAAAGTGCAGCCGCCCGCGCGGCTTTCAAAAAAAGCCTCAATAAGGTCTACGGCTGGTACACGGGTGGATTCGTCGTTTTCGTCATCACGCTGGGCGGACTTGAGTTAATGGGCTTGTCCAGAGACTGGATCGGCTTCATCTTCCTGATTGCAACGATCGGCCTCTACGCCAGCATCGGCATCATGAGCCGCACCAATGATGCGAACGAGTATTTTGTTGCCGGGCGGCGTGTGCCAGCCGTCTACAACGGCATGGCAACCGGAGCAGACTGGATGTCTGCCGCATCATTCATCGGTCTGGCGGGCACCCTGTATCTCACGGGCTATAGCGGGCTTGCGTTCATCATGGGCTGGACTGGCGGCTACTGCCTGGTTGCACTCTTTCTGGCTCCGTACCTGCGCAAGTTTGGCCAGTTCACGGTCCCTGACTTTCTCGGGGACCGTTACGGCGGCAACTTGCCCCGCCTGATTGGCGTGGTGGCCACCATCCTGTGCTCGTTCACTTATGTCGTGGCTCAGATTTATGGCGTGGGCCTGATTACTTCGCGCCTGACGGGCGTTGCCTTCGAGTTGGGCATTTTTCTGGGCTTGGGCGGCATTCTGGTTTGCTCTTTTCTGGGTGGCATGCGCGCGGTGACCTGGACGCAGGTGGCGCAATACATTGTCCTGATTGTTGCTTTCATGATTCCCGTGGTATGGCTGTCGGTCAAGCAAACCGGCGTACCCATTCCGCAGGCGGTATATGGCTATCAGCTGGAAAAAGTGTCAGCGCTGGAAAAGACACTGGCCAACGACCCAAAGGAACTTGAAGTGCGCGAGATATTCGCACGACGGTCGGCCGCACTCGGCGAGAAATTAAAAAACCCGGCGGCCGCTCTTGTGGCAGACAAAAGTGCTGCAACCAAAAAGGTTGCCGAACTGAGCGGCGCGGACGGAAACCCGTTTGAACTCACCATGGCCGAGAAAGCTCTGCTGGCATTGCCCAAAGACGAGGCTACGGCAGTAAAGGCGTGGACGGTGGCCAAGGCAAATGCCGACACACGCGCCAAGCCGCTCAACGGTATGCCGCCACACGCGCAGCAGTTTGCAGGGGATCCCAAAGGGGATACTTCAGCCCGGCAGGCGTATGACGTGTCGCGGCGCAATTTTCTGGCATTGATGTTTTGCCTGATGGTGGGCACTGCCGCGCTGCCACATATTTTGATGCGGTACTACACCGTGCCGAGCGTCCGTGAGGCGCGCAAATCGGTTACCTGGTCGTTGTTTTTCATCTTTTTGTTGTACTTCACGGCACCGGCTCTGGCTGTTTTGGTGAAATATGAAGTCTTTACCGAGGTGGTCGGTGTGCCATTTGACCAGCTGCCGGCATGGATGGCGGCGTGGCACAAGGTCGACCCCACGTTGCTCTCGGTTACTGACATCAACCACGATGGCCTGTTGCAACTTGGCGAAATATCGATCGGTGGCGACATCATCGTGCTTGCTACGCCCGCCATTGCCGGTCTGCCGTACGTCATTTCAGGCCTGGTGGCGGCCGGCGGCTTGGCGGCGGCACTGTCAACCGCGGATGGCTTGCTGCTGACCATTGCCAATGCGCTGAGCCATGACATGTATTACAAGATGATTGACCCCAATGCGTCGGCGGGGCGACGCGTGGCCATTTCAAAGATCCTGCTGTTGGTGGTTGCCTTGGCTGCGGCCTACGTGGCTGCGCAAAAGCCAGCGGACATCCTGTTTTTGGTATCCGCGGCGTTTTCGTTTGCGGCGGCAGCTTTTTTCCCGGTGTTGGTGTTGGGAATTTTCTGGAAACGGACGACGGGTCTGGCCGCGTCGCTGGGCATGGTGAGCGGGCTCGGCGTCACGATTTACTACATGGTGACCACGCAACCCTGGCTTCGCGGTGTGTTTGGTGTGACCTCGCCTGTGCACCTCCTGTGGGACATTCAGCCGATCTCGGCAGGGCTGTTCGGCGTGCCCGTGGGCTTTGCCACGATCATTCTGGTGAGTCTGGTGACTCGCCCGCCCGACGAGAAGGTGCAAGAGCTGGTGGAATATGTCCGCTATCCCAACCTCACCCAGGATTGACCCTGCAAAGTCCCATTGGACGACTGTAAGGGTTTCTGACATAATGCTGGGTTCCGCCTTGCCATACCTCAATTCGACGCTGAGGGTGGCTTTTTCGCCGTTCAGGCAGCCCGACAGGTTCGAATGATCGATCTAAATGTTGATCGACTACTTGAATTGGGGCAATCCACAAGGAGTATTCATGCGTCATTATGAAATCATCCTCATGATCCATCCGGATCAGAGCGAACAGGTTCCAGCGATGCTGGAACGTTACAAGGGCATGATCACCGCTGGCGGTGGCAAAGTGCACCGCGTAGAAGACTGGGGCCGCCGGCAACTGGTCTACATGATCAACAAGCTTGCCAAAGCGCACTACCTGTGTGTGAATATTGAAGCCGATCAGGCTGTCATGGCTGAGCTTGAGCACGCGTTCAAGTTCAATGATGCCGTGTTGCGTCACCTGACTGTTTCGCGGAAAAAAGCTGATACGGCGCCTTCATCCATGATGAAGACCGTCGAGCGCGAAGACGCCCGCAAGAACCAGCAGGCCGAGTTTCACGGTTCAGATCGCTAACCCAGACTTTTATCGTTGAGGAGTGGTTGAGGCAGCAAACCAGTTGATTTTGACGGCCCGTATCGTTGAGCTGGATGCCATGCGATACACACCGGCCGGACTGCCAGCCCTGAACATCAAGCTCGAACATGAGTCCGAACTTCAGGAAGCAGATCAAAAACGACAGGTCAAAGCCGCTTTAAAAGCTGTTGCCTTTGGATCGATCGCTGAACGGCTGGCCTCGCAGGCACCCGGAAGTGACTGGACATTCAAAGGCTTTCTGGCAACACCCCGCAACGGCAAGTACGTGGTTTTTCATATTCAAGAATTTTTGCAAGATTAATTTAGGAGCCCATCATGCCCGGACCCAAACGTTTTGGTAAAGACAAGCGACCCAAGCGCCCAGCGCAAAACCTGCTGTTCAAGCGCAAGCGCTTTTGCCGTTTTACCGTAACTGGTGTTGAAGAGATCGACTACAAAGATATCGACACACTGCGTGACTTCATTGCCGAGAACGGCAAAATCATTCCTGCCCGCCTGACGGGTACCCGCGCCATTTTCCAGCGCCAGCTCAATACCGCCATCAAGCGCGCGCGCTTCCTCGCGATGTTGCCGTACAGCGACCAGCATCGCATCTAAGGGAGATAAAACATGCAAGTTATTCTGCTCGACAAGGTTGTGAACCTTGGCAATCTTGGTGATGTCGTCAAGGTCAAAGACGGTTATGCCCGCAACTTCCTGATCCCGGTTGGTCGCGCACGTCGCGCCACGGCTGCAGCCAAACAGGAATTTGAAGCGAAACGTGCCGAACTCGAAAAGGCCGCCGCTGCGAAACTGGCCGAGAGCCAGGCCGTAGGCGAAAAGCTCTCTGGTATTACCGTCAAACTCACGCAAAAGGCGGGTGTGGACGGTCGTCTGTTTGGTTCCGTAACCAATCATGACATTGCCGAAGAGCTGACCAAGCAGGGCTTCAAAGTGTCGAAGGCGCAAGTTCGCATGCCTGATGGCGCAATCAAGATCGTTAGCGACAGCACCGTGAGCGTTGCATTGCACACCGATGTTGTGGTCGACATTACGGTGTCCGTTTACGGCGAGACGGCTTAAATCGGCTCAGGCCGGAAATTCCGGCACAAAAGGCCATCGGGCTCACGCCCGGTGGCCTTTTTACTTCCAGTTGCGATGCGGGCAGTTATCCAGACGATTGCACAGAAAGCCCACTACTTATACACAGGGTTATGCAATGACCGTTGGCGTCTATCCGCGTAGCATCAGGCTTCATTGGAAAAAAAATAGAATCGTGTTGACATGTCTGCTGTACTGAATGCCGTTGACGACTATGGGCAGGACCGTCAGGTTGCCCAGCTGCGCATACCGCCGCACTCGATAGAGGCCGAATCCAGTGTGCTGGGGGGGCTGTTGCTGGACAATGGCGCCTGGGATCGCGTGGGCGACTTGCTTAGCGATTCCGACTTTTACCGCTACGAGCATAAACTGGTCTATGCAACGGTTGGCTGGCTGATCAACGCCACCAAGCCGGCCGATGTGATCACGGTCTTCGAGCGTCTGCAAAGCCTGGGCAAGGCTGAAGAAGTGGGTGGGCTGGCTTATCTCAACTCACTGGCCCAATATGTGCCCAGCGCGGGCAATATTCGACGCTATGCCGAGATCGTTCGGGAGCGCTCTATCCTGCGCAAGCTGGTCAGCGCCAGCGACGAGATTGCCACCAATGCCTTCAATACGCAGGGCAGGCCGGTTGCCACGATTGTGGATGAAGCCGAACAGAAGATTTTCAACATTGGCGAGCAAGGCTCCCGCATGAAGCAGGGCTTTCAGGCGATGGACTCTCTGGTCGTGCAGTTACTCGACCGGGTACAG
>JAHEBY010000137.1 GCA_024642025.1 Comamonadaceae bacterium
GTTTTTGTAAACATTCATTCTTGCTTTGTCACAACCCGTTAGGAGACTTCAGTGAAAAAACTGCCTGGAAAATCGACCCTCGTATTTGTCGCACTGATCGCTGCATCTGCCGCGTTCAGCGCAAGCGCGCAAAACGTTTTGCTCTGGTCCACACAGGCCAGTAAGGTCACCGAGCAAAAAGCCATGCAAGAGATGGTCTTCAAGGGTGCAACCGTGCCCACCGATTTCATCGCCAATCAAGAAGGCCCGTACGTCACGCGTCTCACGGCCGAGCTCCAGGCCGGCAAAGGCAGTATCGGCGTTCTGGGCGCTTTGCACGGCCAGCTGGCCACCAACTCCAAAGATCTGGTTGACCTGAGCAGCATCGCCAAGGGTCTCAAAGTCGGCGCGTCCTACATGAAGCTGGGCAAGCTGGGCACCAATGAGCAAAAGTACATCCCCTGGATGCAGGCCACGTACGTGATGGCCGCCAATCGCAAGGCTCTGCCTTACCTGCCTAAAGGTGCTGACATCAACGCCCTGACGTACGACCAGCTGGTGCAATGGTCCAAGAACCTGGCCGAAAAAACCGGCTCACCCAAGTTCGGTTTTCCGGCCGGCCCTCAGGGCCTGAAGCATCGATTCTTCCAGGGTTTCCTTTACCCCTCCTATGCCAACTCGGCTGTGACCGAGTTTCGGTCACCCCAAGCCGTCAAAGGCTGGGAAATGATGAAAGAGTTGTGGAAGTACACCAACCCCGCATCGACGGGCTACAACTTTATGCAAGAGCCCTTGCTATCTGATCAGGTCTGGGTGGCGTTTGACCACATTGCCCGTCTGTCCGATGCCTTCAACCAGCGTCCGGGCGACTTCGTAGCGTTCCCTGCCCCGGCAGGCCCAACGGGTCGCGGATTCATGCCCGTGCTGGCCGGCCTGGCGATTCCAAAAACCGCGCCCGACCGTGCAGCCAGCGAACGCCTCATCACTTACCTGCTGCAACCCGAAGTTCAGCTCAAAACACTGCAGGCCACCAACTTTTTCCCATCTTTGGATGTTGAGATCCCTGCGAATATCTCGGTGGCCGCGCGCCTGACCGGTGAAGCCGTAGCACGTCAAGTGGCAGCCAAAGATGCCAACCCCGGCCTGTTGCCCGTAGGCTTGGGCGAACTCGGCGGCAAATTTAACCAGGTCTATGTAGACGCTTTTGAGCGCATCGTGCTGGCCAAACAGCCTATCAAAGCCGTACTCGACACCCAAGCAGATGCGCTACGCAAGATCATGGTCGACGCCAACGCCCCTTGTTGGGAGCCCGATGTGCCTTCCAAAGGTGCCTGCCCTGTCAAGTAAGCCCAAAGACCAATAGGCTGCACCCCGGCCTGAAATGCTCCCAACGAAGTCCCAACGCGACGACCTTCGTTGGGCGCCTTCGATTCTCCAGTTTTTGCGTCTCAGGATTGAGGCGGGTTCTTCGCACTTGAAAGTCCATCGCCATGAACAACAAATCACTGCCCTACTGGCTGATTGCGCCCGCTACGCTCTTCATCGCGGCCATGTTTATCTATCCGTTCGGGTTAGTGACGCTACAGGCCTTCACCGGTAGCGAAGGCGGCTTTTCGCTGCAAAACTTTCACACAATGGTTGATCATTGGAAGTTCAGGACTGCCATAGGAAACACTTTTTTGCTGGTGCTATGTGTAGTCCCGCTTCAATTGATATTGGCCCTGAGCCTGGCGCAGATGCTGGCGCGCATTCAGCGTGGTCGCGATGTGTTGCTGTATATCTGGACTATTCCCTTGGGCATCTCGGATCTGGCCGCTGGCATCATCTGGCTGGCCATTTTTGAGCAGGCTGGCTTTCTGAACTCCATGCTGACCAGCCTCGGATGGGTCAATGCCCCTATCTCTTTTCTGGGCTACGAAGACGCGAGCACGATCCTGATTGCAGTAGTGCTCGCTGAAGTCTGGCGCGCAACCGCCATTGTTCTGGTGATTCTGGTCTCCGGCATGGGTCTGATTCCCAAGGAGTACAACGAGGCCGCCGAAGTGTTTGGAGCGGGGGCCTGGGCCAAGTTTTTCCGCATCACGCTGCCGCTGCTCAAGCCCAGCCTGCAAACCGCCTTGATCTTGCGCACCATCCTGGCATTCGAGGTGTTCGCCGTGGTGGCTGTCCTTTCAGGCACCCAGTTTCCGGTGCTCATGGGTGAAACCTTCCAGTGGCAATTTGCGCTGCAAGACGGCAAAGTTGCGGCGGCCTACGCCATGGTCATCCTCGCCGTCTCCTTACTTTCCACGCTGTTTTATCTCCGGGTTTTGCGTACACCCCAAGGAGTCAAAGCATGACTGCCATCACTCTCAACGCGGTTGACAGCGCCGGTGTTCGCACCATCAGGCAACAGCAGGCCACCACCCGCCGCATTCTTTTCTGGTGCGCGCTGATGGCGTCGCTGTGGATCCTGGTGCCGCTGTATTTGCTCGTGATCAATGCTTTCTCGTCGCCCGAAGCGATAGACCATTTCCCCAAGTCGTTTTTGCCAGAGGGCGATATCGGCAGCCTGAAATACTTGCTGGAGTTCCAGGGTGTCCTGGCAGCATTGATCAACTCCCTGATTGTTGCCGCCATGACCATGGTCGCCTCCATAGGGCTGGGTGCCCCGGCCGGGTACGCATTGGCCCGTTACGAGTTTCGTGGCAAAGGCACCTTCCGCATGCTCATCATGCTCACCCGCGCATTTCCCCTGCCGTTGCTGGCCTTGCCATTGACCGTCCTGTATATCAAGACCGGTCTGGACGACACACTGTTTGGCCTGGCCCTTGTACACACCATGTTGGCGATGCCCTTTGCAGTGTTGATCACCTTCTCCTTGTTCTCCGGCGTGCCGGTGGAGCTTGAAGAGGCGGCCTGGGTCTTTGGCTGCAACAAGGCGCAAGCTTTTCAGAAAGTGGTCTTTCCCCTGGCGTTGCCCGGCCTGACCGCGTCTGCCGTCTTCGCGTTTGTGATTTCCTGGAACGAGGTGTTTGCCGCCGCTGTGCTGACCATCCAGAACCGAACGCTCACCGCTTTCCTGTTGCAGAGCCTGGACAGCGCGCCAATTTATCTGAAGTTTGCCGGAGGCCTCCTGTTGGTGGTGCCTGCTGCGATCTTTATGTTCATGATTCGCAAGCACCTCTTCGCAATGTGGGGCATCTCCAACCGCTGAGCGGCGTCGCGCACCAACACGGACACTCACCATGGCTCAAATTCAAATTCAAAACATCGAGAAGCGGTTTGGCGCGTTCCAGGCGCTCAAAGGCATCAATCTGGACATTCAAGACCAGGAATTCATGGTCCTGCTAGGAGCTTCGGGTTGCGGAAAATCCACGCTGCTGCGCATTCTGGCGGGCCTGGAAACCGCTGACGAAGGCACGCTGCATGTCGGT
This sequence comes from Comamonadaceae bacterium, assembly GCA_024642025.1. GTDB lineage: Bacteria > Pseudomonadota > Gammaproteobacteria > Burkholderiales > Burkholderiaceae_C > Egaibacter. The sequence continues at coordinate 3,396 of JAHEBY010000137.1, forward strand.
GAACGTCGCATCGATACCCTGCAGGCCAAAGACCGAAAACTCTCAATGGTGTTTCAGAACTACGCAGTGTTCCCCCACCTGACCGTGTTCGAAAACATTGCCTTCGGCCTGCGCATGCAAAAGCGCCCAGATGCCGAAGTGGCGCAAAAAGTGCAGGCCGTTGCGGAACTGGTACATCTGGAATCCATGTTGCAGCGCTACTCGGGCCAGCTCTCGGGTGGCCAGCGCCAGCGCGTGGCCCTGGCCCGTGCCCTGGCGGTGGAACCCGGCGTCATTCTGATGGACGAGCCACTGTCCAATCTTGATGCTCTGTTGCGTCTGGAGATGCGCGCCGAACTCAAGACCATTTTGTCCAAGAGTAACACCACCACCATCTACGTCACCCACGACCAGGTCGAAGCCATGAGCCTGGCTGACCGCATCTCCATCATGAATCAGGGTGTGATCGTGCAGTGCGATACGCCGCTGGAGATCTATCGCAACCCGGCCACCACCTTCGTGGCTGGATTCATCGGAAATCCGCCCATGAACTTCACCGCGGCCACCGCCGTGCAAAACGGCGTGTTCGACACCATGGGCATGCGCATCGCCGGGCCCAAAGGTCACACCGCGCTCACCATGGGCGTCCGACCCGAAGACATGGCACCGGGTGACAACGGATTGCAATGTCGTATCGCTGTGATCGAGCCGTTGGGCGCCCACACGCTGGCCACGGCCTTCGTGGGTGATCAAAAGACCGTCTTCCGCGCCGCACTGGACAGCGCTGGCAGCTACCAACAAGGGCAGAACCTGTCCCTGTTGCCTGATCTGAGCCGCGTTCGCTGGTACGACGCCCAGGGCAAGTTGATTCCATTCACCATTTGAAGACACCGCATACTATGAACACCGCCGACATGCTGAAAGAAGCGCAACGCATCCTGACGCTGAACGACAAGGGCCGCTACACCGTGCCCACCCACGGCTTGTACCCTTTCCAGTGGAACTGGGACTCCTGCCTGACCGCCTTGGGACAGCAGCACTTCGACAATGACCGCGCCTGGCTGGAAGTGGAAACACTGATGGCCCACCAATGGCCGGATGGCATGGTGCCCCACATTGTTTTTCACGAGTTGAATGATGGCTATTTTCCCGGCCCAGGTGTCTGGCAGACCGACCGCCCAACCCCGACCACTGGCATCACACAGCCCCCCGTTCTGGGTCTGGTGCTGGAACAACTCTGGGCCCGCAGTCCGCAAGACGACGCCACCCGCGCGCGCTGCCTGCGTCTGATGGCTGGGGCCGATCGATGGCATCAGTGGTTCTACCTCTGCCGTGATCCCGAAGACACGGGCCTGGTAGCGCTGCTGCACCCCTGGGAATCCGGACGCGACAACTCCATCGACTGGTTTGAGGCGCTGTCCGCCGTGCCTATCGACAAAGTCGAGCCTTACCAGCGCCGCGACACGCAACACGTCGATGCCAGCCACCGCCCGACCCAGTTTGAATATGACCGCTATGTGGCTTTGGTGCAGTGTTTCCGCAACCTGAAGTGGGATAACACCCTGCTGCACGACGCATCGCCCTTCCAGGTGGTGGACCCCGGTTTCAACGCGATCCTGATTCACTCAGACCAGTGCCTGGCCCGCCTTGCCTCAGCTCTGGGCGAAGCCGCTTTGGCGCGAGCCGCGCAAGCCCGCTGTACGCTGGCCTTGCAGGCCATGGAAACACTATGGAACGGCGACATGGGGCAATACGTCTGCCTCAATCGGCGTACGGGTCAGCTCGTCGACAGCCCCAGCATCGGCGGCTTGCTGCCGGTACTGGTGTTGCCAGTTGGCCACCCGAAACTGGCCGCCCTGAGCCAGCGCCTGCACCGACTGCTGGACCTCGCCCCGTTTGGCGTGGCCAGCCACTGGCCGGAAGACGACCGCTTTGACGGAAAGCGCTACTGGCGTGGGCCCTCGTGGCTGATCGTCAACTATCTGCTCATCAAAGGTTTGATCGAAAGCGGCGAAGAGGCCCTGGCCGAACGCATCGTGCAAGCCAGCCTGAAGAGCATAGAGGAAAGTGGCTGCTCCGAGTATTACCACCCCATCACGGGCGAAGCACTGGGCGGCGGCACCTTCACTTGGACTGCGGCCATGGTGATCGAATTTCTAACCTACCACGCCCAGGCTCTGAGCGATTGACACTATCGCGTGTCCCGGCCGGTTCTGAGAACAGCGCAATCGCCGCTGCACTGGCCGCCGTACTGGTATTTTCACTGATCGAGTTGATTATCAAGCGCCTGGTGGCGATCTATCCTTTGCAACAGGTCGTGTTCCTGCGTGTCGCTTCGTCGCTGCCGCTGATGGGTTTGGCCTTCTGGCACCCCCATCGGCGCCTGGGCGCCGCCGATATGCTGCGCGCACTCCTGACAACCCAACGTCCGGGCCTGCATGCGTTGCGCTGCCTGTTCAGCGCGGTGGCCATGACCTGCATTTTTTATGCGGTCGCCCGCATCCCCCTGGGCACCGCCGCCGCCTTGACCTCCACCACACCATTGTTGTTGCTGGCATGCTCGCCTGTTTTGCTCGGTGAACGCGTCAGTATCGGGCGCTGGATGGGCGTTGCATTGGGTTTTGTCGGCGTGTGCCTTATGACCGGCCCCCAGCCAACCAACGCCTGGCTAGGCATAGGGAGTGCACTCATGGGCGCCACCGCGACCGCGGGTGTGGTGGTTTGCTTGCGACTGCTCGCCAGCTACGAAAGCGCCGCCCACACTGCTCTGCTGAATGCATTGGGTATGGGCTTGCTGACTCTGGTGGCTATCGTCATTTTCGGTTGGGAACCTTTACAAACGAGTCATTGGTTGGAGGTCATTGCGTTGGGCGTGCTCGGTGCCGTGGGTCATCTGGTGATCACTTGGGCGTACCGTCAGGCCCACGCGGGTTTGCTGGCTCCACTGGGCTTCACCGCAACCCTGTGGGCCGCTCTGTTTGGCTACTTGTTCTGGGGCGAGACCGTCTCCGCCTGGACCGCGCTGGGCATGCTGGCGATCGTCATTGGCGGCGTCTGGTCCACCAAACGTTGAGCAAAGAGCCAGTACGATTCCACCATGTCCATCACTCTGCTCGCCCAAGACCTGGGCCTCTCCATTTCCACCGTGTCGCGGGCCCTCAACGGCTACACCGATGTGTCCGCCCGCACGCGCGAGCGCGTCGCCCAGCGCGCCGCCGAGCTGGGTTACCAGCCCCACCCCGGCGCGCGCAGTCTGAAGTCGGGCAAAGCCCATGCGGTGGGCGTCATCTTGCCCATGAGTGATCAGAACGGGCAGTTCATCAGCGGCCTGTATTCGAGCCTCCTGGGTGGTATTGCAAGCGTGCTGGACCCTGCTGGCTACAACCTCCTGGCCTCAACGCACCTGAGCACGTCCGCAGCCAACGAACTCTCGCGCTACGAAATGATGATTCGTGCCAAATCGGTGGACGCGTTTGTGGTCGTTCGAACCATGATTCACGACCCCCGTGTCCAACTGCTGCATGAACGCGGCATTCCTTTCGTCACCTACGGGCGCTGCCAATTGCCTTTTGCCCATCTGTGGGTAGACACGGACAACGAAGGCGCTTTCCATATCCTTACCCAGCGCGTGATCGCCCAAGGCCACAGTCGCATCGCGCTGCTCAACGGCCCTGACGGCTACACATTCGCCCAGTTGCGAAAGACCGGATTTCAGCGGGCGATGCTTGAACAACAACTTCCCTGGAACCCTGATTTCGTTGCCCATGGCGACCTGAGCGAATCGGCCGGCTTTACGCTTGCTCAGAAAATGCTGGCGCTGCCGGTGCGTCCCACTG
>JAHEBY010000138.1 GCA_024642025.1 Comamonadaceae bacterium
CCAGCCGACCGCCATAACTGGTGCCAAGCTTTACGAAGTGGTCAAGAACGTGACCAAGACCGGACACATACAGCTTGTTACGGCACTGGTTGTGGGCGCCGAGGCCTGGAATCAAATCTCTCCCGCAAATCAGAAAATCGTTCGCGACCTGGCAGTTGAAAGCGGACGTTATGCCTCCAAGCTCACCATTGATCTGGGCGACAAGGCCTTGGCCGACGTTGCGGCCGCTGGCGTCACGGTCTCAAGTGTTGACCCTGCTCCATTCAAGGCGGCGGTTGCCAGCGTATACAAGACCCTGAACCTTCAATCTGAAGTGGCGACGGTCAACAAGGTGCTTGGGCGATAAATGCCCCGGCGCAACGCTGATCAACTGACTTCGACCTCCAGGCGGCGCCCATGCTAAGACGCATTGAAGTCGCCTGCGCGTCGATTCTGCTATGCGCAGTGGTGCTGTTGGTCGGCTTGGCCGCCATCTCACGCGCACTGGGGTCCCCCATCATCTGGTCGATCGAGATTGCCCAGCTGATGTTCTTGTGGCTGTGCGTTCTGGCCATCGACCTGGGTCTGCAGGACGAACGGCACTTTGGTCTTCAAATTCTGCAAGACAACTTGCCATCGTCGGTTTGCAGATTTTTCGAGATTCTCAATATAGTGATCGTGATCGCTCTGCTGGGCTATCTGGTTCCATTTGCGTGGCGCAATATGGTCATCATGCATGCCCGTCTGGATGGGGCACTGCAAATACCAGTCTCGTATTACCACGCTGCCATGCTCGTCGGATTCGTCCTGATGGTTCGCACGCTGGTGGTCAAGCTCATCGCCGCACTGAAACCAAAGGTCGCCTGACATGCTCATTCTGATTGCGATCCTTTTTGCGGTCTTTCTTGTCATCGGGCTACCGGTGGCTTTTGCCCTGGCGCTCGCGGCATTCCCGGTCTTTGTCATGAGCGGCACCATGCCACCAACGGTGGCCATTCAGAAAATGGTGACGGCGACCCAGAGCTTTCCGTTGCTGGCCGTGCCCCTGTTCATTTTTGCCGGCAACTTGATGAATGCCACTGGCATCACAGAGCGCCTGATCCAGTTCGCCCGTTTGGCAACTGGCTGGATTGCGGGTGGCCTGGGGCAGGTTGCCATCCTGCTGAGCATGTTGATGGGTGGCATTTCCGGCTCTGCAGTGGCAGATGCCTCCATGGAGGCGCGCGTTCTGGGTCCTGGCATGATCAGCAAAGGCGGCTACTCAAAAGCAGACGCCGCCGCCGTGATTGCATTCGGCTCCATCATCACCGCAACCATTCCGCCCAGCATTGGCCTCATTCTGTTCGGCTTTATCAATGAAGTCTCAATTGGCCGATTGTTTGTAGCAGGGGTCATTCCAGGGGTGCTGCTGACCATCATTTTGATGGTTACCGCGTGGATCGTTGCCAGGCGCAACAACTATTCGGCCGATCTGGTCGAGAGGCCCACCCGGCAAGAACTGTGGGCGAGCTTCCTTGACAGTGCGTGGGCCCTTGCCTTCCCGGTGATGCTGATCGCAGGGTTCAGGTCTGGCCTGTTCACGGCTACCGAGGCCGGGGCATTTCTTGTCGGTTATGCGCTGTTCATTGGCGTGTTCGTATATCGCGAGCTGAACTGGGCCAAGCTCAAGGATGCCGCCATGCGATCGGTCTCCGACCTGGGCATGGTGATGCTGCTGATCATGATGGCGGCCGTGCTCGGCTATGCGCTGACGATCGAAAGGGGGCCACAGCAACTCACCGAGTTCATGATGGCGCTGACCAGCAATGCATCGTCCATCCTGTTTTTGGTGGTGATATTGCTGGTGGCGAGCGGCATGTTCCTGGAAGGCGCTGCGAACATTCTGCTGATTACCCCAATCGTTCTGCCGGTGCTGATTCAGGCAGGCTACGACCCGGTACACATGGGTATTTTGATAGTGACTCTGATAAACTTTGGCGGCATCACGCCCCCTGTGGGCGTGATCATGTTCACGGTGTGCGGCATACTGAATGTGAAGACGGGAGAATTCACAAAGTCGGCGCTTCCGTATTACATTGCAATGCTGGTTTTTCTGGCCGCGCTGGCTATATTCCCGGCACTATCGTTGTTTCTGCCCGGCAAATTGATGTAGCGGGCCCATGCTGTAGCGAAAGAGGTTTTCCCCTATGAATGTCAGCTCGTTGTCGGCGGTGCTGATCAAGCCACAGGACGATTCTTCGGGCCTGGCTTCTCCTGGTTCAGCGGCGGGGCGCGTTTACAGTGCGTTGCGCGCGAAGATCATCTCGCTTGACCTCCTGCCCGATTCAACATTGATTCGCCAGGACATTGCAGAGACCTACGGTGTCAGCCAATCACCTGTGCGTGAGGCGTTGCAGCGCTTGGGTCAGGAGGGCCTCGTCATTTCCTATCCGCAATCGCGCACAGTCGTTTCAAAAATTGACGTGGCTCAGGCGCAGGAAACGCAATTTCTTCGTATTGGTGTTGAACTGGAGGTCGCACAGGCCCTGGCGGCCATGGACGATGCGTCGCGGCTGGCACCAGCCAAACGTCTCCTTCGCATGCAGAAACTGGCTGGCGAGGATGGCGATGTGGACGAGTTCAACAAACTGGACCGCCTCTTTCATCTCGCGCTCTTTGAGGCTGCCGGTGTTCGTGCACTATGGCACGTTATTGCCGATCGTTCGGGGCACATCGACCGTCTCAGGAGGCTGAATTTGCCCGATCCCGGCAAGATTACGCAGGTTATCCGGCACCACGAAGACATCCTTGACGCCGTCGCCTCCGGCAAACGCGCGTTGGTAGAGAAAACCATTCGCACCCATCTTTCGGGCACGCTGGCGGCGGTCAAGAAGATCAAGGAGCAGCATCGCTCCTACTTTTAGGGTGCCTCGATGCCCAGAAACCGGGCCAGGGCCGTCGTATCCATGGCGCCTGTGTTGGTCACCACTTCCCCCGTCTTGGCATTCTTGGCGACAATGTAGGGAACGGAATCGACTCCCAGGCTATTGAAGAGTTTGGTATTGCCTTTCACCGCCTCTTCAATCTCGCTTGACACGCTGCTTGATGCGGCCGTGCCACCCGTGCCGGCCAGTATGGAGGCTTCGTGAGCCGTCATCATTTCAGTAGGGTTGGTTGCTGAGAGGAGGGCTGCGCCCTGCGGCGCACTTTTTGCGTTGATGAAGGCAACAGGCATCCACACGAATTTGACGCTCTTGAGCAGCGGCAACGATGCTTGCCACAGGTGGCCGCAGTGCGGGCACTGAGGGTCAAACATGACATACACGGTATTGGCGCTCATCATGGCGCCGGCGGTGAAGCCTTTGCCTTGTGCCGCCAGCACCTCATAGGGTTTGGCTGGGCTGGCTGTGGAGCTGGCTGCCGAGTTGGTGGCTGCCCCGGCCGTAGTGCCCGAGGCCCCGACGGAATTTGCAGGCTCCTGTTTTGGCGAGCATGCCGACAATACAGCGAGCACCGCGCAGATCAGCACGAGCAAACTTTGCGTTACCACACGGGAGGAGAGAGGACTGATTTTCATGGATGAACCCTTTGCTGGCATCCCCTGATTCTATTGCGAGTGGTATTGCACCTCAGCCCCCGTCGGGCATGGCAAATCAGCTATTCTTTAGATAGCTGATTTCGATTACAGCTTAGCGGCCGACAACCCGCTTCGCGAACCCGGCAGTCGATGTCTCGACTTGCATGGCCAGGTTGCACAGTGCCTGCGCACCCGGGCGGGCGGCTTGTGCCAGTGTGCTCAGGGCAAATACGCCGGTCTTTTCTTCGAACATGCTGGCGTTGGCGGCCAGACGGTCAATGCCAGCTTCGGCCATTTTCTCCATGGCGTTCACGGCGCTGTTGGCGCTGCCGGACGTTATGCTCAGGCCCTTGAGGGTAAAGCCGGACACGGTTTGCTGCAGGGCAGCGGCGTTCTTGGCAACTTCGGCGTCCAGGTGTGGGCGAGACTGGCGCAGCGCACGCTTCCAGCTGGCTTCAACGGCGCTGACGGCGCGCTCACCACCGGCACGATACGCGTGGATGACGTGCTTGGCCGTGTTGGCGTACGAGGTGATCACTTCGTTGGTGACGGTCGACAGGTTTTTGGCGGTCATGGGCAGGTCCTTGGTATGTTGATTGAGTGAATTCATTGTGCAGAATCGACGCGCGGCTGCGTAGTGAAGGCCCCCTAGCGGGTTAGAGAGGCCAGTCCAGTCGACGTGGTGCGGCACGCCATTCAAGTACATTGTTGTGCTTTGGCCGAAGATCAAGGAATCGCTTATGCACTTGGGGCAATCTATCGAGGCTGATTACGCTGTGATCGGCAGTGGCGCGGTGGGCATGGCGTTCGTCGACACGCTTCTCGCCGAATCGACTGCATCGGTTGTGATGATTGACCGTCACCATGGCCCGGGAGGGCACTGGAACGATGCTTATCCGTTTGTGCGCTTGCATCAGCCGTCTGCCTATTACGGCGTCAGCTCAAAAAAACTCGGTCGTGGCGCCAAAGACGCAACCGGTCTCAATGTTGGGATGTACGAGCGCGCGACGGGCGCCGAGCTTGTCAGTTACTACGAGCAGCTCATGCAGGAATTTCTGGCCACCGGCCGTGTGAAGTACTTTCCAATGTGCGACTACCTGGGTGAGGCCGATGGCGTTCACCCGTTCAAGTCTCTGATGTCTGGAGAAACCCGGCAGCTGAACATTCAAAACAAGCTGGTCGATTGCACTTATCTGCAAACGGCGGTGCCTTCTACCCATCCACCCAAATATGAAGTGGCTGAGGGGGTGACCTGTGTGCCGCTCAATGATTTGCCTCGCGTAAAAGCCCCGCCTTCAGGCTATGTGGTGGTGGGCTCCGGCAAGACCGGTATTGATGCCTGCCTCTGGCTGCTGGAGAACGGCACATCGCCCGACCGCATCACGTGGGTCATGCCGCGCGATGCCTGGTACATGAACCGCGCGTTTGTGCAGCCTGGCGAGGAGTTCTTTCTCCAGTCGTATGGGTCGTTTACCGCACAAATGAAAGCCGTAGCCGAGGCGACCTCGTTCGCTGACCTGCTGAAGCGCTTGAGCGCCAGCAAACAGTTATTGCGACTTGATGACGGGGTGAAGCCCACCATGTACCACGGCGCCATCATGTCCGAGTCCGAATTGCGCGAGCTGCAGCGCATCAAAAACGTGGTTCGCATGGGCCGCGTTACGCGCATCGAGCAAAACCAAATCATCTTTCAATATGGCGTATTGGCTACAGACCCGGATCGGCTCTATGTGGATTGCTCCGCCAGTGCGGTGGCGCGTCGGCCTGTCGTGCCGATATTTGCCGGCAACAGGATCACGCCGCAATTTGTGCGAACCGTGCAGCCTACCTTTAGCGCTGCCTTTGTTGCCCATGTGGAAGCGAATTACGCCCGCGAATCCGAGAAAAACGCGCTCTGTGGTGTGGTGCCCTTGCCCGATGAACCGATTCACTGGCTCATCATGCTGGCGGCGAATATGCGCAATCAGGCCCGATGGGGTAAGGACAAGGGCCTGCGCAACTGGATCGCCAACAACCGGCTGGATGGGTTTACCGCACTGGCAAAGGGTGTGAAGCCGGATGACGGTGAAAAAATGGCGCTGTTGCAGGGCTACGGTCAACATGCAGCTGCTGCGGCTGCAAATATTCAGAAGTTGATAGAAACAGGCCTTTAGCCCTCGTCAATATTGATTCAATAGCTACAGTAAATATAGCATCTTATTGTTGAATGCTGCAGCATAGGCTTGGCTGCTCCGGTCGCGGCTCAGCGTGACCGCGCCGAGCTGTATCCAGGGCGCATGTAAGGTTCAACGCGTCGGGGCGACAAAGGCGGGATGGATCAATCCCCCGACGTGTCCCCCCGGACACCCGATGCGCCTGCCCAAATAGACAGGCTAGACAAGCTGGCTGCGCGCATGCGCGCGACTGGCCAATGGTCGCCTGCACAGGCGGCAGGGCGTCGTTGGGCGATGGGATGCGTTTCGCTGGAGATTACCCAGCGGTGCAACCTGGATTGCACGCTGTGTTATTTGTCCGACAGTGCAGAAGCGGTGCGCGATACGCCGCTGTCGGAGCTATTCCGCCGAATTGACGAAATCGCCCACCAGTTTGGCGCAAATACCGATGTACAGATCTCCGGCGGCGACCCGACGCTTCGCGACCGGGATGAGCTGTCCCAGATCGTCCGCTACATACGCCAACGGGGCTTGAGGTCCTCGCTTTTCACCAACGGCATTTTGCTCACCCGCGAATGGCTGCAGCGTCTGGCTGAGGACGGCCTGAACGACGTCGCCTTTCATGTTGACATGACGCAGCAGCGCGGCGGCTACACCTCTGAAGCGGCGCTCAACACCTTGCGCTTGCGTTACATCGATATGGCCCGTGACTTGCCGGTTTCAGTGCTTTTCAATACGACGGTTTACGCGGGGAACCTGCACGAAATACCCGCTTTGGCTGATTTCTTTGTCATGCACAACGATGTGGTTCGCTTTGCGTCTTTCCAATTGGGCGCTGAGACCGGACGCGGCACGGTCACCGGGCGAGGCCCCGCGGCTGTAACCCAAAGCACGGTCTGGCATGCGCTTGAACGCGGCGCCGGGGTTAACCTCAACTTTGACGCGCTGCGCAGCGGGCACAGCAGATGCAACCGCTATGCCATGCTCGTGAGCATTGGTAAAACGCGGTTTGACCTGTTCGCCGACGGTGCCTTTGCTTCCCGTGTGATGCGCGAGACTGCGCATGTGACGCTAGCGCGCGATCAGGGTTTGCTGGGAGCACTGGCGCTATCCAAAGCCATTGCGTGGAAACCCCAGCTATGGTGGGGCATCCTGCGGAACGTTACCCGTATGGCCTGGCAGGCCCGGACCGAATGGCGCAGTCCGCGAATTCGCAAGCTTTCATTTTTCACGCACAGCTTCATGGACGCATGTGACCTCGATGCCGAGCGTGTTGAGGCCTGCGTCTTCATGGCGGCCACTGTCGAGGGGCCGATGTCAATGTGTGTTTACAACGCGCAACGTGACAGCTACCTGCTCAAACCCATCCGCCTCGCCAGCGGTGAAACATGGCAGCCACTGGCAGTCAAACCCGACGCGAACGGCGAAATTCGCATTCCTCTCAAATTGCTCAAAGGGAAACCCCGAGAAGCTGCAATCGC
>JAHEBY010000139.1 GCA_024642025.1 Comamonadaceae bacterium
ATTGGGAGGCTAAGTTGTGCGCTATCTGCACGTATAGCCAGCCGGATATTCCCGGCAATAATAACGCCCTCATGTCAAGCTGGCGTCCACAATCCGGCGGTCTAGCGCCTGAAACTCCGCAGTCTGCATTTCATTCAAGCGCGATACAGTGCGGGGAAATTCGTGCGCGAGCGGCCCTTCGGTATAGAGCTCCTCCGGCCGCACTTCAGCGGACAAAATCAACTTAACGCGCCGGTCGTAAAGCACGTCTACCAACCAGGTGAAGCGCCTGGCCTCGGAGGCCATGCGAACCGGCATGGCTGGAACGTCACTCAAAAAGACCGTATGAAACTGGCTGGCAATTTCAAGATAGTCATTTTGAGAACGGGGTCCGCCACAAAGAGTCTTGAAATCGAACCAGACCACACCGCCAGCCCGACGGCGTGCGCGGATCTGCCGCGCCTCAATTTGAAGAACGGGATCTTCATCCTGTGACTCCGCGATGCGGTCAAACGCCATTTTCATGGAGTTGTTGGCCGCTTCCCCAAGCGGCGTGTGATACAGCTCGACCTGCTGCATCGTACGCCTGCGGTAATCAATTCCATTGTCGACGTTGATCACCTCAAGTCGCGCATTCAGCAGTGCGATGGCTGGCAAAATCCGGTCTCGGTGCAAGCCATTGGGATAGAGATCGTCGGGTTTGAAGTTGGATGTCGTGACAAAGCCAACGCCATTTTCAAACAATGCCTTCAGAAGCCGATGCAGAATCATCGCATCGGTGATGTCGGCCACATGGAACTCGTCGAAACAGATGAGCTTGTACTTGATGGCCATCTGACGTGCCAACTCATCCAGGGGATTCACCGTGCCTTGCAGCTCCGCAAGCTCTCGATGAACCTCTCGCATGAACTCATGGAAATGCAGACGTGCCTTGCGACGCAGTGGCACAGCGCCATAGAAACAATCCATCAGAAAGCTCTTGCCTCTACCTACTCCCCCAAAAAGGTAGACGCCCTTCGGGACATCCGGATGGTTCAGCAGTTTCTTGAAGGCGTTTGAACGCTTCTCCTTGAATTGCGCCCAATCGTTGGCACATCGCTGCAAGGCTTCTACCGCCACCAATTGCGCCGGGTCCGATGTGTAACCCCTTGCGATCAGTTCAGCCTCGTAGGCTTCCCTGACGCTCAAGGCAGCCATCTGCAAAAAGCTACATATTTAATAGCTAACCGTTCATATTCCACGTGGGCTAAGTGCGCTTTAGCCACAAGAAATCAAAAATTCAGCGTACGCTTGTCTACCGCCAGAGCGGCCTCTTTCGTAGCCTCGCTCAGGGACGGATGCGCATGACATATGCGTGCGATATCTTCACTGCTGGCCTTGAATTCCATAGCCACCACGCACTCAGCAATTAACTCACTGGCCATTGGTCCAACAATGTGCACACCCAGAATCTCGTCAGAGGCGGCGTCGGCGAGCATTTTCACCATGCCCGTCGTGTCGCCCAATGCTCTGGCCCGGCCATTGGCAAGGAAGGGGAAAGTGCCAGATTTGTAGGCCCGCCCTTCCGTCTTGAGTTGCTGCTCGGTCTGACCCACCCATGCGATCTCGGGGCTGGTGTAAATAACCCAGGGAATGGTATTGAAATTAACGTGTCCGTGTTGACCTGCGATGCGCTCCGCCACAGCGACGCCCTCTTCCTCGGCCTTATGGGCCAGCATGGGGCCGCGAACGACATCACCCACGGCCCAAACGTTAGGCAGATTCGTCTTGCATTCGTTGTCCACGGCAACAGCACCGCGCTCATCCAGAGTGAGCCCAACGGCATCCGCGTTTAAACCAATCGTGTTCGGCACCCGCCCGATGGAAACAATCAATCTGTCCACATCCAGCGTTTGCGGTTCGCCTTTCGCGTTCGTGTAAGCAATGGTCACGCCCTTTTTTGCCGACTTGATCGCACCAACCTTCACGCCCAGTTCAATTTTTAAACCCTGTTTGTCAAACGCCTTGCGAGCCTCCTTGGCAATCTGCTCATCCACAGCCCCGAGGAACGTAGGCAAACCTTCGAGCACCGTTACTTCGGCACCAAGGCGCCTCCACACTGAACCCATTTCCAGACCGATGACACCTGCGCCAATCAGACCCAGCCTTTTCGGAACGGCGTCAAGCGCCAAGGCGCCCTCATTGGACAGAATGTTCTTTTCGTCGAAGTCCGCCCCTGGCAAACCCCGCGCAGTTGACCCAGTTGCCACAATCACATGCTTCGCCACCATGGCGTCATCGGTAGCGCCCGTCACTTTGATTTCATAGCCGCCTGCTACGGTTTTGGCAAATGAACCGCGCCCATGGAAAAAGCTCACCTTGTTCTTTTTGAATAGATACAAAATGCCATCGTTGTTCTGCTTGACCACCGTGTCCTTGCGGCCAATCATCCGGGCCACATCCAGACTCAGACCTTTGACATCGATACCGTGGTCTGCAAAGTGATGGGCGGCATGTTCATAGTGCTCCGACGACTGGAGCAACGCCTTGGACGGAATGCAGCCCACATTGGTGCAGGTTCCACCAGGCGCAGGCCCGCCGGTGGAGTTCTTCCATTCATCAATACACGCCACGGTAAAGCCCAGTTGAGCTGCGCGAATAGCAGCGATATAGCCCCCCGGACCTGCGCCGATCACAACCACATCAAATTGCTTGGACATGCTTGCTCCTTTAAATATCGAATAGAAGGCGAGAAGGATCTTCCAGAGCTTCTTTCATGGCAACCAGCCCAAGCACGGCTTCGCGGCCGTCGATGATGCGATGGTCGTAGCTCATGGCAAAGTAGTTCATGGGGCGCACAACCACAACGCCGTTTTCCACCATGGCACGTTCCTTGGTCGCATGAACACCCAATATGGCGCTTTGTGGCGGGTTGATGATAGGCGTGGACATCATCGACCCAAACGTGCCGCCATTACTAATGGAGAACGTGCCACCCGTCATGTCTTCAATGCCAAGTTTTCCATCCTTGGCCTTCTGGCCAAATTCCGCAATTTTCCTTTCGACGTCAGCAAAACTCATCTGGTCAGCATTACGCAAAATGGGTACCACCAGACCACGCGGCGAGCCCACCGCAATACCAATGTCAAAGTAGCCGTGGTACACGATATCTGTGCCATCGACGGAGGCGTTGAGAACCGGAAACTTCTTTAATGCATGAACCGCTGCCTTCACAAAAAAGCTCATGAAACCCAGCTTCACGCCATGCTCCTTCTCGAACTTCTCCTGAAACCGCTTGCGCATTTCCATGACTGGGGCCATGTTCACTTCATTGAACGTGGTCAGGATCGCGTTTGTCGCCTGCGATTGCAGCAGCCGCTCGGCGATACGGGCGCGCAAGCGGCTCATCGGCACGCGCTGCTCCGGGCGGTCGACTAGCGGGCTTGGTGATGCCGTATCAGGCAGCGGCACTTGCGGCAGCGTGGTGGTAGGCGTTCCTGTCGGGATAGAAGATGACGCCAAAACCTGCGGAGCGTTCAACACATCACCTTTCGTCACGCGGCCGTCCTTGCCTGTACCCGTAATGGAGCCCGGAGCCAGGTTTTGATCCGCCATCATCTTGGCGGCAGCCGGCATCACCACGGCAGATTTCGAGCTGGAAGCGGCAGGCGCAGCGGCCACCGCAGGCGCTGGCGCCGCTTTGCCCCCCGTCGCCGCAGCCGACGCTGCGGCTGCCGGCTCGGCAACAGCGCTCACCTTGCCAGCGGTATCAATTTTTGCGATTAGTTGCTCAGCAGTGACCGACGCACCATCGGGCGCCACAATTTCGGCCAGCACGCCGGCCGACGGCGCGGGAACTTCCAGCACAACTTTGTCGGTTTCGATTTCGATCAGGATTTCGTCAACATTGACGGTGTCGCCCACCTTTTTCTTCCACTGGAGCATGGTGGCTTCAGCCACGGATTCAGACAACTGTGGAACTTTTACTTCTACGATAGCCATGGGATTCTTTCGGAAATGAGTTACTGGGGTTATTTTTGGAATGTGCAGCCAAGCGCTATTTGCTCAGCACAAACCCCTTGAGCTTGCCAAAAGCGCCTTCAACCAGCGCTTTTTGCTGGGTCTGGTGCAATTGCGAGTAACCCGCCGCAGGCGACGCAGAGGCCGCACGGCCCGAGTAGCCCAGCTTCTGGCCTTCCAGCATGTTTTCGTGAATATAGTGTTGAACAAAGAACCAGGCGCCCTGATTTTGCGGCTCGTCCTGGCACCATACGACTTCCGACGCGTTAGGGTACTTCTTCAGCTCCGTTGCAAAGGCTTTATGCGGAAACGGGTAGAGCTGCTCGACCCGGATGATCGCCACATCGGTTTGACCGGTCTCCACTCGCTTTTTCACGAGGTCGTAATACACCTTGCCAGAGCAGGCCACCACCCGCTTTACTTTGGCAGCCTTCTGATCTACGTCTTCATGGTTCTCAGGGATCACAGTCTGAAAGCCACCCTTGGTGAACTCTGAAAGCGGCGACGCGGCGTCTTTCGCTCTGAGCAATGACTTCGGCGTCATGATGATCAGCGGCTTGCGCAGGTTGCGGACCATCTGTCTGCGCAGCACATGGAAAATCTGGCTGGCCGTAGTGGGCTGGACCACCTGCATATTGGTGTCAGCACTGAGCTGCATGAAGCGCTCCAGCCGTGCAGAGCTATGCTCGGGCCCCTGACCTTCATAGCCATGCGGCAACATCAGGGTGATACCGTTGACGCGACCCCACTTCACTTCGCCGGACGCGATGAACTGGTCGATCACGACTTGAGCCCCGTTGACGAAATCGCCAAACTGCGCTTCCCAGATCACCAGCGTATTGGGGTCATTGGACGCGTAGCCATATTCAAAGGCCAGCACTGCCTCTTCCGAAAGGATTGAATCAATCACCACAAATGGGGCCTGCCCTTCCGCGACGTTTTGCAGCGGAATATAGGTACCTTCATCGACCTTTTCGCGGTTCTGGTCATGAATGACCGAGTGGCGGTGCGTAAAAGTACCCCGGCCACAGTCTTCACCCGAAAGACGCACTGGATAGCCGCTTGCCACGAGCGAAGCAAACGCCATGTGCTCACCCATGCCCCAGTCGACCGGGATCTCGCCACGCCCCATGGCCGCACGATCGGCATAGACCTTTTTCACCAGTTGGTGGGCTGCGATGGACTCCGGGATAGTCGTCAGTTTTTCGGCCAGGCGTTTCCATTCGGCCAGCGGAATGGCGGTATCGCCTGCGTCGGTCCACTTTTTGCCCAGATAAGGCATCCAGTCCACCGCAAATTTGCTCTTGAAGTTGGTCAGGACTGGATCAAAAGTATTCTTGCCGGCGTCCAGTGCTGCACGAGTGGCTTTCACCATATCGTCACCCAGCGTATCGCCAAGGCCCTGCGTCGCCAACTTGTCCGCGTAGATTTTGCGTGTCCCGGGGTGCGCCGCAATTTTCTTATACATCAGTGGCTGGGTCAGCGATGGCGTGTCCTGCTCGTTGTGGCCGAGTTTGCGGAAGCAAATGATGTCAACCACCACGTCCTTGCGGAATTCCATGCGGTATTCCAGCGCCATCTTGGTCGCCAGCACCACCGCTTCCGGGTCGTCACCATTCACGTGCATCACCGGCGCCTCGATCATCTTGACGATGTCCGAACAATAGAGCGAAGAACGACTGTCGCGTGGGTCGCTGGTGGTAAAACCGATCTGGTTGTTGATAACAACATGCACCGTACCACCCGTGCTGTAGCCACGGGTCTGCGCGAGCGCCAGCGTTTCCATGACAACACCTTGCCCTGCAAAGGCTGCGTCTCCGTGTACCAGAACGGGCAAGACCTGCTTGCCCAATGGATCACCGCGCCGGTCCATACGGGCACGCACAGATCCTTCAACGACCGGATTCACGATCTCCAGGTGCGAGGGGTTAAACGCAAGCGTAAGGTGGACTGGGCCGCCGGGCGTGGACACGTCCGAGCTGAAGCCCTGGTGATATTTGACGTCGCCGCTAGGTAGATCCTCAGGCGCGGTATGGTCGAACTCGGCGAACAGATCGGCGGGCATTTTGCCCAGCGCATTGACCAGCACATTCAGCCTACCGCGGTGGGCCATGCCGATCACGATTTCCTGAATGCCGGCAGTGCCGCCGCCCTGAATCAACTCGTCCATGCAGGCAATAAAACTTTCACCACCCTCAAGCGAGAAACGCTTTTGCCCGACGTATTTGGTGTGCAAGAACCGCTCAAGGCCTTCTGCCGCCGTCAGGCGGTCAAGAATATGTCGCTTCTTCTCGGCAGTGAAGTTCGGCTTGCTGCGAACGCTTTCGAGCTTTTGCTGCCACCAGCGCTTTTGCGTCTGGTCGGTCATATACATATATTCGGCGCCAATGGTGCCGCAATAGGTTTCATGCAGCGCGTTCATCAGATCGCGCAAAGTCATGGTTTCCTTGCCAAAGAATGTATTGCTGGTGTTGAACACAGCTTCCTGGTCAGCGTCCTTGAAACCGTAAAAAGCGAGTTGAAGCTCAGGAATATTGGGTCGCTCGATTCTCTTGAGCGGATCCAGCTGGGCCCAGCGGGCTCCGACATTACGGTAGGCAGCTATCAACTGCTGCACCTGTACCCGCCGCCGACCCATTTCGGTATCGGCTCCAGCCACCATCACGATTGCTTGCGTGCCTTTCTTGGCCCGTTCGGCAAACGCATTGACGACCGGCTGATGCGCGACGTCCCTGGCCGAGGTGCCATCGGTTGCAGGCACATGCTGCAAAGCGTCAAAGTAATCACGCCAGGAGTCGGGAACGCTGCCGGGATTGGCAAGGTAGTTTTCGTACATCTCTTCGACGTACGGCGCATTGCCACCAAACAGATAGGTGTTGCCCTGATAGGCTTTGTAAATTGACGCGGGCGAAATTGACGCGGGCGATTGCGGCTTGCTGCCTTCTGGCGGTGTTGCACTCATATCACACTGACCTCCGTTCCCCTTCAGGGAACCTTAGCTGGTTAAAGCTGTTGAATTAACCTCCCGCGACACGGCTTGACCGGTTGGCGGATGCGACTGTGGCTGGGAAGG
>JAHEBY010000140.1 GCA_024642025.1 Comamonadaceae bacterium
AGCGGCGTTGCTCGTATCGCCACCAAACCCCTGCAAATAGTTTGGCTCGCCTTCACGGGTCTGGTTGAACTCAACCATCGCCTCGCCTAGCGCCACCACGTCAATTATTTTTTTCATGGGCTGATGCTACTCGCGAAGCGCCCAGTCAAACCCCACCTGCCAACGTGCCGGGTGGCTGCGCCGGGGCAACCCAGCCGCCCGCGAGATGCGAAGTGAACACGACGCGGACGCCCGGCGCGCGCACCAGCCAAGGCAACCGACAACGGCAATCCGGAAGCTATTTCAGCTGCACAGACCCCGAAACCATCACCTGCACCTCGGTCCGCCCCGCCTCAACCGGCACAGACGAATCCGATGCAGACATCATTTTCGACTCGGCCGCCATCATGCGGGGCCGCGGGCTGAAGCCCTGGTCGTTGGTGTTGACCGACACCTCGCGCAGCGTATAGCCGGTAAAGCCGAAGTCCCGCGCCACTTCATTCGCACGCGCCTTGAAGCGGGCAATGGCCTGCGATTGCGCCTCGCCCTCCACCTTGGCCCGCTGCTCACGGCTCAGGCCAAAGCCTACGCTCCCCACGGTGAGGCTTTGAACCTTGCCGGCCGTTGCACTGATGCGGGGAATGTCGCGCCCCTCCAGAATCAGCTCGGCCGTGCCATGCCACTCGGAAATCTGCCCGTTTTTGCCATATCGCGGATACAGGCTGAAGCCGCCCGTGCGCACGTCAAGCTGGCCAGGTAGCGCTGCTGGCTTGGCAATGGCCAGTGCCGCCTCCAGCGCTGCCTTGAGCTGGGTTTGCACCGCATTGGCGTCAGCCCCGTCACGCGTGGTGCGCAAGGTGATGGCGATCAAATCCTGCTGCACCTCGACGGAGCCGCTGGCCGTGAGCTGCACCACATTCTGCGGCACATAATCGGGTAATTTCTGGGCAAATAGGCCCTCAGCCCCCGTCAATAATGCGCAAATAGCTATTAATTTGGTAGTGTTCGTCATTCCCGTCATTCTCGTCATGGGCATGCTTCAGGCTCTCAAAAATTTAACCGGCTCAAACTGGCCACGCACCACAGTATCCGGCTTCACGCCCCACCAGTCGCGGGCGACAGTGGCATAGAGCTGACGGAAGTCGGTGCTGTAGGTGAGGTTTTGCGAGCCGTCAAGCTGGGTCAGGTCGGGAGTCTGGCCGTAAAGGCCGCCCTTCACGGCGCCTCCCATCACAAAATGTGGCGCCACCGTGCCGTGGTCGGTGCCGTTGGACTGGTTCTGCCGCGGTCGGCGGCCAAACTCGCTGAACGTCATCACCAGCGTGCGGTCCCACGCGCCCAACTCGGTGAACGCGCTCTTCAGTGCAAACATTCCCTCTGCAAGTTGCTTCATCAGGTTGGCATGTGTGCCCAACTGGTTCTGGTGGGTGTCAAAGCTGCCGAGCGACAGTACGATCACCGGCACGCCAGCCTTGCCTTTTTGCGACGCCACCACCTGCGCGGCGGCCCGCACAGAATTGCCAAAGCCGCCTTGCGGAAACTCGGTGGTGAATGCATACGGGTCGGCCCTCAGGCCTTGCGCTGCTTCGTTAATTTCGTTCTCCACACGCAACAGGTATTGCAACGCGGCATTGCCGCTCGTCGCTGCGGGCATTGCAAATCGCGCCTGATTCACGAAGGTCTCCGGATTGTTGAGTGTGATGGCGCGTGCACCAATAAGGGCGCCCAGGTCGCTGCCGCCCACCAACACACCGTCGGCCGTGAAACGCGCGCGTTGAGAGTAACCGGCATTCATGGCTCGGGTGACCCAGCCATCAGGCAGATATTCCGCTGAACGTGAAGCGGTTTCCCATATTTCGATGGACCGAAAATGCGAGAGGTTGGGTTGGGGGTAACCCACGCCCTGCACGATGGCAAGCTCGCCTCTTTGCCACAGTGGCATGATGGATTTGAGCTCGGGATGCAGCCCGACCCGTGCGTCAAGGCCCAACACGCTGTCACGTGGTATGGCAATTGAAGTGCGCAACTGGTAGTAGGCATTGTCGCCAAACGGCACGACGGTGTTCAGGCCGTCATTGCCACCCTTGAGCTGGACCAACACCAGGATACGGTCGCTGGCG
Source organism: Comamonadaceae bacterium (assembly GCA_024642025.1). GTDB lineage: Bacteria > Pseudomonadota > Gammaproteobacteria > Burkholderiales > Burkholderiaceae_C > Egaibacter. Next base: position 2,100 of record JAHEBY010000140.1, read on the forward strand.
CTGCTGGCCCGCTGGGCCACGCCCTGCGCCCAGCCCGGCGCGTGGCCAGTCAGAAGCGCGGCACCCGTGGCAGAGCCGATGCCATTCAGAAATTGTCTACGTTTCATGGTGTCGCCTTTGTCTATTACTTGAGCTGGTAGGCGGGGTCGCGACTGAGCATACGCACGTAAGCCACGCCGACCGTACCATTTGCTATTGCATTGGTCGCTGGCTCCGCAAGAAGGACGTCAGCAAGCCGAGCTTTAACCTCGTCAGATGGCACGCGATCCATGCGCGCGCCGTATTGGGCCAGCCAGCGATCAGCATCAAAACTGAACGCAGCCAGCGCGTCCGGGCCCCGCCGTTTGCCTCCAGGCGCCATCATCATGTCGGCGTTGCTCGACGTATTGGCCATCTTTGTCGCACCCGGCACGGGCTCCGGAGCCATCATGCCCATGGAGGAACGACCTTCGTCCTGCATCTCAACCGCACGAAAAATCTGCTCGCCAAATCGCTGACGGTCCAGCAGCGTGGTGGCGTTGATCCAGTCGGTGTGACCCGGCCAACCCTTCACGTTGGGTGGAAACAAGAGGTTTTGACCCAATTGGGCCGATTTCGCCGCCAATGGAGCCATATCGGCATAGCTCAAGCCAAATTGGCGCACGGTGCCAACCACCAGGTCCACAGGCGATTTGATGAGGCTGCCACGATTCTCCGGCGCCCAGAAGGCATCCGACAGCAGCAAATCCTTAACCGCCACGGCAATGTCAAAATTCTGCGCCTGAAACTGGCTGACGATGCGGTCCATTTCAGCATTCGGCGTGGGCGAGACGAATTCCTTCCACAACTTGCCCACGATAAAGCGTGGTGCGGCGGGTTGGGCCAGCATGATGTCCAGCGCTTCATCACCGTCAAAACGCCCCGTTCGGCCCAAGATGGTCTTGCTGTCCCCATCATGCTGTCTTGGCCGGTTGACAAAGGCAAAGCCGTCCCGTTCAACGCTCCAGCCGGTGAACGCTCGGGCAGCCTCTTTGATGTCCGCCTCGGAGTATTTGCCGCCCTGTGAGGCCTCGCCCAGGGTGAACAGTTCCATCACCTCCCGGGCAAAGTTTTCGTTGGGCGCCTCCTTGCGGCTGTTGGCGCCGTCCAGATACACCAGCATGGCCGGGTCTTTGGCGATGCCGTGCAACAAGCTGCGAAAGTTGCCCATTGCATGCGCCCGCAACAACTGGTGCTGTGCCCACATGGCCTGGGAGCGAATCACCTTTTGCTGCGAGGTAGCGAAATGGTTGTGCCAGAACAGCGTCATGCGCTCTTCAAGTGGGCTTGCGGTCTCGACCATTTCACGCATCCACCACGCCTTGATCTCCTGCCCCTGGCGAAGCTGCTCTCGTCGAACGGCTTGGCGCTCATCCTGCGTTTTCAGATCACGGAAGGCCGGCGGGGGCGGCTCCGAAACAAAAGCTGGCGCGGCATGGCCGGGCCGGGCGGCTTTGGCCTGCAAGATCATGTCCGAAACGGCCTTTTGAGCACTCTGCCCCGTGATGCGATCGACTTCCAGCTGCGAAGGCGCAAAGCCGCTTCGAATCAGCAAGTGGCGGGCCTGATCCTCAGTGAGCCTCTCGGGAGCGGCCAGCAGGCTCGAGCTGGCAAGCAGGCAGGCAACCAGCAGGCTGCCTGATCGGGCATAGGACATGGTCAGTGGCTTTCAGGGTAAGACGATGATCTTGCCGGCCGCCCGCTGCCGGCGCAGCTCGCCGCGCAAGGCGGCCAATTCGTCGGGGGTCAAGCGCTTGGTCGGCAATTGAATGCCATCACTTTTCTTCAAACCCATGCGCTGAGCTCTCAAGGCATCGCGAAGGACCTTGCGCCGATTTTCTGCCGGTGAATCGGCTGGCGCACTATCCAGCAGTGACGAACGCTCCGTCTGGGGCGGTAAAGCGCCATCGAACCCAACGGTCTGAGCTATGGCGCCCCCGCATACCATACACAGCAACAAGGCGACTTGGGGGGTCTTCATAATCTTTACAACGGCTCAAGCGACAGTACCGCTTACATTTTCTTGGTAAAGACTAATTTACGCTCCCAGATTTATGTAACAGTATGTTAGTGAAAGGGGCAAAGCCTGCAGTTTGGACTCTGGGGACGGCAGAATCGGGTCTGTTACAAATTCAACACCACTTATCATGAGTCCACCTAACAGCCGAAGTGACCGCGTCATGGTCGTTGACGACGACGCCCGCATTCGCGAGCTGCTGCAGCGCTACCTGACCCAGGAGGGATTTGAAGTCCTTCAGGCCGAAGACGGGAAATCCTTGACGCGCATCCTGTTGCGCGAAACCGTTGACCTGATCGTGCTGGATTTGATGATGCCCGGTGAAGACGGCCTGTCCATTTGCCGACGCCTGCGCGGCGCCAATGACAAAACGCCCATCATCATGCTCACGGCCAAAGGAGAGGATGTTGACCGCATCGTGGGACTTGAAGTGGGCGCAGACGATTACCTGGCCAAGCCCTTCAATCCGCGTGAATTACTGGCTCGCGTACATGCCGTATTGCGGCGCCGGCCTCCGTCCGAGGCACCAGGTGCACCATCATCTGACAATGAAGTCACTACTTTTGGCCCGTTTACCTTCGATCTGGGTGCAAGAACCCTTCGTAAGGGAGACGACGAGCTGCCGCTGACGTCCGGCGAATTTGCCATGCTCAAGACGCTGGTGCGCCATCCCCGGCAACCTTTGTCCCGCGAAAAGCTGGCGCAGCTGGCCCGGGGCCGCGAGTTCGAGCCGTTTGACCGCAGCCTCGATGTACAGATTTCGCGCTTGCGCAAGTTGGTGGAAGCCGACCCTGCAGCGCCCCGATACATACAGACGGTTTGGGGCCTCGGCTATGTCTTTGTTCCAGACGGTGTGAATTGAGTACTCTGGCCACCGCCCGCACCTATCAAGACGACTCGGTCGGCTCGCCCGATGAGACGGGTCCGGCACCGCTCGAGGGCGACCTGGAGGAAGCTGGCTCCGACAAACGCTGGGGGCTGAGCCTTTTCTGGCGCACGTTTTTCTTGCTGGCGGTGCTGCTCGCTGGCAGCATATTGGCTTGGCTCCAAACGCTCAGGGCACTGGAATTTGAACCCCGCGCGATCCAGACTGCGCAGCAGATCGCGTCATTGGTTAACCTAAGCCGCGCGGCGCTGATTCACGCAGACTCCATCGCCAGGGTCTCGCTCATCAAAACCATGACGGAGCAGGAGCGGGTGCGCATTCTTCCACGAGAACCTGATGATGTGTTTGAGCCCTTTGACACCGACACGCTGGGCAAACGCATCACGCAGGAACTGGTGGTTCGACTGGGACCGGGCACGGTTGTTGCCAACAGCGTCAACAAGGAAGACGGCCTCTGGGTGGGATTTGTCATCGACGGCGATAACTACTGGATGCAGACCGACAAGGCGCGCTTTAACCAGACCGGAGGACGCACCTGGTTGATCTGGCTTATTACCGCAGCAGTGCTGTCCCTCGCGGGCGCCGCATTGATTGCACGCCTGATCAACCGGCCCTTGAAAGAATTATCGTTTGCGGCCGGAAAGGTGCGCGACGGCGATTTCGAAGCCAGCTCACTGGATGAAAACGTCACGACTGGTGAGATTCGCGCCGTCAACATCGGCTTTAACCGCATGACGCAAAAGCTGGCCAAGATCGAACAGGACCGGGTGGTCATGCTGGCTGGCATTTCGCACGACCTGCGTACGCCGCTGGCCCGCTTGCGGCTGGAGACCGAGATGAGCGTGGCCGAAACCGACGCGCGCCAGCACATGGTGGCCGACATAGAGCAACTTGACGCCATCATTGATAAATTCCTGGATTACGCGCGTCCCGACCGGGTAGAGCTGTTCCCGGTTTCACTGGACGAGGTGCTGCGCGTCTGCACCTACTCCGTCAGGGAGCAAAAAGACATTCGCGTCACCTTGGACGTGCCGCCCAACATCTGGGTTATGGCCGATGAGGTGGAATTGCGCCGAGTCATCTCAAACTTGCTGGAAAACGCCCGTCGGTATGGCAAGAGCCGAAAATCAGGCGTAGCAGAGATGAATATCGCCGCCAAGGAGCGTGACGAATGGGTGTTATTGAAGGTGCGCGATCACGGCCCGGGCGTCCCGCCGGAGAAGCTGGCGAGCCTGACCAAACCGTTTTTCCGCCTGGATGAAGCCCGCACCGAAGCCACGGGCGCCGGGCTGGGCTTGTCCATCGTTGACAAAACGTTGAGCAGGATGGGTGGGCAGTTTGTTTTGGCCAACACCAACTCGGGTGGCCTGGCCGCACACATCAAGCTCAAGCGGTCGCATGCGCCAAATGCTTCCCAAAAGGGTCACCGCAAATAGGTCTGCCACGTCGGCCCCACCATCACGCCGCGCCTACGAGCAACACTGACGCCCGCGCTTCAATGGCCTTGCCCTCGCCCACCGGGCCCATCTTTTCGGCAGTTTTGGCCTTGATGCTGATTTGCTCAAGGTCCAGTTTGAGCGCCTGAGCCAGATTGTTTTGCATTGCCGGAATCCAGGGCATCAGTTTGGGGGCCTGCGCGATCACGGTGCAGTCAATGTTGCCAACTTCATAGCCACGCGCGCGGACACGTTTCAGGGCCTCGACGATCAGCACCATGGAATTTGCGCCTTTGAACGCTGGATCGGTATCGGGGAAATGAGTTCCGATATCGCCCAGCGCCGCCGCACCAAGGAGCGCATCGGTGATGGCATGCAGTAGCACGTCGGCATCGGAATGGCCCTGCAGACCGAGGTCGAATGGAATCTCCACGCCGCCCAAAATGAGCTTTCTTCCCGGTACCAGGGCATGCGTATCCCAACCCTCACCCACGCGCATCGTTTGCCGCTGGCGGGCGCGCAACACGGCGTCGGCAAGGGCAAAGTCTTCCGGATAAGTCACCTTCACATTTTGCGCGCTTC
>JAHEBY010000141.1 GCA_024642025.1 Comamonadaceae bacterium
ATTTCGGGCGTTGACCTGTTCGTCGGCAAAGGCCTGGCCAATATCATTGATCGGACCGCAAGGCACGTGCTGGGGTTCCAGCAAGGCAACCCACTCGGCCGTGGTGCGGGTGCGGGTGACAGCTTCCATGGCCGGAATCAAGGTGGCGCGGTTGCTGTTGCGCGCGGCCATTTTGGCGTAGCGCGCGTCCGCCGCCCATTCGGGTTGCTGCACCACCTGGCAAAACCGCGCAAACTGCCCGTCGTTGCCAATGGCCAGCAGCATGGCGCCATCGGCTGTGGGGAAGTCTTGGTACGGCGCCAGGCTCGGGTGGCTGTTGCCCTGGCGCTCGGGAACCTTGCCGGTGTTGAGGAAGCCGCCCGCCTGGTTCGCCAAGATGGCCATACCTACGTCCAGCAGGGCCATGTCGATCAGCTGGCCCTGGCCAGTGCGGTTGCGCACTTCCAGCGCTGCCAGAATGGCCGTAGTGGCATAGCACCCGGTGAACAGATCCGTCAGCGCCACACCCACGCGCAACGGGCCGCCGCCGGGCGCATCATCCGGACGGCCGGTGATGCTCATCATGCCGCTCATGGCCTGAATCATCAGGTCGTAGCCGGCGCGCGCCGCGTAAGGGCCGGTCTGCCCAAAGCCGGTAACCGAGCAGTAAATCAGCCGGGGGTTGGTGGCTTTCAGGCTGTCGTAGTCCAGCCCATATTGCGCAAGGCCACCCACCTTGAAGTTCTCCACCAGAATGTCGCTGCTCGCGGCCATCTGACGTATGAGCGCTTGCCCCTCCGGCTTGGCCATGTCGATGGTGACGGAGCGCTTGTTGCGGTTGCACGCGGTGAAGTAAGTGGCATGCGGCGTGTCATTGCCCTTTGCGTCTTTCAAAAACGGCGGACCCCAGTGGCGGGTGTCGTCGCCAGCGCCGGGCCGCTCGACCTTGATGACGTCTGCACCGAGGTCGGCCAGCATCTGCGTGCACCAGGGGCCCGCCAGCACGCGTGACAGGTCCAGCACCCGCAGATGGGGCAGCGCGCCGGTAGTGATGGATGGGCCAAGTTTGGTATCTGTCATGAATTGGTTCTCCAACCCGAATCGTACTGCCCCGCAGCAACCCGCTGTCCACGAGCGCCGCCAACGGTGCTTCAGCAACATTGGCCACCTGTTAACGTTTAGGTTCACCACATGTTACTGTCGCCGATACTTGATTCACCCAGAGCCATGAACCCTTATTTCGATCCAGAAAAATCGCACCACCGCAAGGATGGCTTCCAGAACAACTACAACGAATTCGCGACCAAGAGCCTGGCGGATGTGATGCAGTGGCGGATCAACGCCGTGCGAAAAAACCTGCCGCCACCCCCCGCAGCTCCTATCCCTCAACATAAAGCAGACCTGGATTTCTTGCATCGGAACAGCCAGGCGAAAACAGCGATGCAACCGGCAGTGACCTGGATTGGCCACGCCACCGTGCTGGCACAGGTGGGTGGCCTGACATTGCTGACCGATCCGATATTTTCGGAGCGTGCCTCCCCGTTTGCCCGACTCGGACCCAAACGTCATCAACCGCCCGGTGTGGCCGTCGGCGCACTGCCGCATGTTGATCTGGTGCTGGCCTCGCATAACCACTACGACCATCTGGATGAAAAGTCTGTCGTCGCGCTCAATGCCCAGGCTGCGGGACCCCCGCTGTTTGTGGTGCCGCTGGGTCTCAAGCCGTGGCTGGCCGATCGTGGCATTACCCATGCAATCGAACTGGACTGGTGGCAAAGCCATCGCGTATCGGTGGCGACGGGCGACGTCGAAGTGATGCTGGTGCCCGCGCAGCACTGGTCTGCGCGGGGGCTGAACGACCGCATGAATACCCTGTGGGGCGGCTTTGCTGTATTTGCGCCCGACTGTCATCTCTTCTATGCGGGCGATACGGGTTACTCGCGTGACTTCACCGATATGCGTGAAAGGTTTGCCTCTCGTCAGATAGCGGCACTCGGCGGTGGGTTTGACATCGCGCTATTGCCCATCGGCGCCTACGAGCCGCGCTGGTTCATGTCTTCGCAACACGTCAACGTGCAGGAAGCGGTGAAGATTCACCACGATCTGGGTGCCAAGCGGTCCATGGGTGTTCACTGGGGCACCTTCGAGCTCACGGATGAGGCGCTGGACGAGCCACCCCGCTCGCTGGCAGCCGAGCGGCAGGCCAAGGCCTTGAGCGACGACACGTTTTTTGTGCTCGCGATCGGCGAGACTCGGCTGATACAACCCCGAGCGCCGGGTTAGGCAACCACCGCCATCCCCACAGTGTGAGTAACGGGCGGCTTGAATTTCAGTTCGCGAACGCCGCAATGCCCGTCTGCGCCCGCCCCAGGATCAGCGCATGAATATCGTGCGTGCCTTCATAAGTGTTCACCACTTCGAGGTTTACCAGATGGCGCGCCACGCCAAACTCGTCGCTGATGCCGTTGCCACCCATCATGTCGCGGGCCAGACGGGCAATATCCAGCGCCTTTCCGCAGGAGTTGCGCTTCAGGATGGACGTGAGCTCCACCGACGCGGTGCCGTCGTCCTTCATGCGCCCGAGGCGCAGGCAGCCTTGCAGGCCCAGCGCGATTTCGGTCTGCATGTCGGCCAGTTTTTTCTGAATGAGCTGGTTGGCAGCCAAAGGCCGGCCAAACTGCTTGCGGTCCATCGTGTACTGGCGGGCGCGAAACCAGCAGTCTTCAGCCGCACCCAAAGCGCCCCAGGCGATGCCGTAACGCGCCGAGTTCAGGCAGGTGAACGGGCCTTTGAGGCCTTGCACTTCGGGAAACGCGTTTTCTTCTGGGCAGAACACGCCATCCATCACGATTTCGCCCGTGACGGACGCGCGCAAGCCCACCTTGCCGTGAATGGCCGGTGCGGTCAAACCCTTCATGCCCCTTTCAAGAATGAAGCCGCGAATCGGGCCCACCTGCCCACCCTCAGAAACCTCTTTGGCCCACACCACAAACACGTCGGCCATGGGGCTGTTGGATATCCACATCTTGGCGCCCGAGAGCTTGTAGCCGCCAGCCACTTTTTGCGCGCGCGTGACCATCGAGCTCGGGTCCGAGCCATGATCGGGCTCGGTCAGGCCAAAGCAGCCAATCCACTCGCCTGTGGCGAGTTTGGGCAGATACTTTTGCCGTTGGGCTTCGGTACCAAATTCAAAAATTGGCACCATCACCAGCGAGCTTTGCACGCTCATCATGGAGCGGTAGCCCGAATCGACGCGCTCCACTTCGCGTGCGATCAGGCCATAGGCCACATAGTTGAGGCCCGGGCCGCCGTAGGTGTCGGGAATGGTGGGGCCCAACAGCCCCAACTCGCCCATTTCACGGAAGATGGCCACGTCGGTGGTGCCTTCGCGAAAAGCCTGAATGACGCGGGGCTGCAGCTTGTCCTGACAGTAGGCAGCGGCGGCATCGCGAACCATTCGCTCGTCGTCGCTGAGCTGGGCTTCCAGCAAAAAAGGGTCTTGCCAGTTGAATGCGGCGTGGGCCATGAGAGTCTTTCGGAAAATCTGGGTGGGAAGGAATTCGTTTGCGCGTATCTTAATGAATCACCGCACGAACTGGTCCACATAGTCTGCCCCGAGCCCCACGTCGGTGTAATGCTGGCGGCACATCGCGATCTTGGTGAACACGTCTTCATAGCCTGTGGTGTTGCCCTGCTCGTCCAGGTAGATCATGGCGCCGTGGATGTTGAAGAAGGTGATCATCTCCTGCGCGCCTGCGGCCTCGTCCACCACGAGCCTGTGAATCTCGCCGGGCGGCTCGTACACAAACGAGCCCTGGCTGGCCACCCATTCATGCTCCAGATAGCGCCATGCACCCTTGATCACGTAGCCCGTCACCCACGACGGATGGATGTGGCGCGACAGCACGCCCGACTTGCGCACGCGCAGCAGGTTGCACCAGCTTCCGGTGACCGTGTTGAGCAGCAAGGGGCGAAACCACACGTTGGTCGCCTGGGGCACCCACACGCGTTCGTCTTTGGGGATGGCGGCAATGGCGATTTCAGGCTGGATGCCGGGTAGCTGGGTGATCATGGCTGGCTTTCGGGGTGTGACGGGGTTCAGGCGATCAGGTAGCCGCCGTCTACCGGCAGCACGGCGCCGGTGACAAAGCGCGCAGCAGGGCTGGCCAGGAACACCACCGGGTCCGCCACGTCTTCGGGTGTGCCCCAGCGACCCAGGGGGGTTCGCGCCAGGATTTGCGCGGAGCGTTCAGCGTCTTGCGTCAGCGCCTGGGTCAGCGGCGTGGCAATCCAGCCAGGCGCAATGGCGTTGACGCGAATGCCATCGGCCGCGTAGGCAATCGCCAACGACTTGGTGAGCTGCGCCACCCCGCCCTTGCTTGCGCTGTAGGCAGGCACCAGCCCGCCCCCAAAGAAGCTGAGCATGGACGCAGTATTGACAATGCAGCCTTTGCGCGCCGCGAGTGCAGGCCGCGCCGCCGTGCAAAGACGCATGGTGCCGGTGAGGTTGATGTCGAGCACGTCGGCAAACACCTCCGGGTCATGCTCCAAGTTGCGGCGGATCACGCCCGCGCAGTTGACCAGCACATCCAGTTCGTCCAGGCCGGCCACCAGCGCGCCCACAGCGGCCGCGTCGCGCACGTCAAGCAGTTCAAGGGTGATGCCGGCCATGTCTGCCCGGGTGCGCGCGGCCTGGACTTCTGCCTCGGTCGCGCCGGTCGCAGTTACACGGGCGCCCTGTGCCGCAAAGGCCCGGGCAATGGCCGCGCCAATACCACTGCTGCCACCAGAGATGAGGATGTTGCGGGGCGTACTTTTCGTCATGGGTTGTTCCTGCGGTGGTTGGGTGCGCAAGGATTGCCGGCGCTGACCGGGGTCGTCCGCCGGTCATGATAGTCCAGCCTATCCCCCAGCGCGCTGGAAGCCGTTGTCAGCTGAGCCCGCTGCGCTGGCGGGCCAGATCGGCGTACCAGTCCATGCAGCCGGGGTTGGCCATGGCATCCCGGTTCACCACTTTCTCCAGCGGCTGGCCCAGCAGCAGCTTCTTGACCGGCAGCTCCTGCTTCTTGCCCGATAGCGTGCGCGGAATCTCGGTGACCTGAAAAATGTCGTTGGGCACAAAGCGCGGCGACAGCGCGGTGCGGATGGCCTGGTTGATCTTCTCGCGCACGCCGTCATCCAGCGCCACGCCGTCGCGCAGCACCACAAACAGCGGCATGTAGCTCTCGCGGCCCAGGTATTCCAGATCCACCACCATCGAATCCATCACCTCGGGCAGCGCCTCCACCGCCGAGTAGATTTCGCTGGTGCCCATGCGAAGGCCAAAGCGGTTGATGGTGGCGTCGCTGCGGCCATAAATCACGCAGCCGCCGTCCGGGCCGACCTTGAGCCAGTCGCCGTGACGCCAGACGCCGGGGTACATGTCGAAGTAGCTGGACAGGTACCGCTTGTTGCCTTCATCGCCCCAGAAATACAGCGGCATGGAGGGCAGCGGCTGCGTGCAGACCAGTTCGCCCACCTCGCCAATGACGGGTTGGCCATCTTCGCCCCAGGCTTCCACCGCGCAGCCCAGCAGGCGGCACTGCATCTGGCCGGGCACCTGCGGCAGCTCGCGGTTGCCGCCGATAAATGCCCCGCAAAAATCGGTCCCCCCTGAAATATTGCACCACCAGATATCTTTTGTACCAAGGCCTTCAAATTGCGCGGTACCCCAGCGCTGCACGTCTTCAGGCAGTGGCGATCCGGTGGAGCCCAGCGCGCGCACGGCGCTCAGGTGGCCGCAGGCGGAGATGTCCAGGCCAGACTTCATGCAGTTGGTGAAGTACGCTGCGCCCGCGCCAAAAAACGTCACCTTGTGGCGCGCCACAAAGCGCCACAGCACACCCCAGTCGGGCTTGTCCTTGCTGCCGCCGGGGTTGCCGTCGTACAGGCAAATAGTGGTGCCCGTTGCCAGGCCGGCCATTTGTGCGTTCCACATGACCCACCCGGTGGAGCTGTACCAGTGGTAGCGCTCGCCAAAGCTGTTGGGGTGGTAGCTGCAGCCCACATCGTTGCCCAGGTTCTTGAGCGCCAGCAGGCTCATCAAAATGCCGCCGTGACCATGCACGATGGGTTTGGGCAGGCCGGTGGTGCCGCTGGAATATACCACCCAGATCGGGTGGTCAAACGGCAGGTTGTCGGGCAAAAAGGCCTCCGTTTGGGCGTTATTTTGGCCTGTAGCCCCCGTCCAGTATGCACAATCAGCTATTGATTTTGTAGCATTTGCATCGGCATCCGCATCCGCAAAGGGCGTCTGTACCAGCAGCAGGTGCTGCACGCTGGGCAGTTCGGCGCGCAGTTGCGCCACCACGGCGCTGCGGTCCATCGCACGGCCGCCGTAATAGATGCCGTCCACCGCAATCAGCACCTTCGGCTTGATCTGGCCAAAACGGTCCAGCACGGCCGGGGTGCCCATGTCAGGCGCACACACGCTCCACACCGCGCCAATGGATACGCATGCCAGACAGCCCACGATGGTTTCGGGAATGTTGGGCAGGTACGCGGCCACCCGGTCGCCCCGCTGCACGCCCATGCCACGCAGCGTGAGTGCGACGGAAGCCACCTGCCGGCGCAACTCGGGCCACGACATCTCGCGCACTTCGCCCAGCTCGTTTTCGCTGATGATGGCACTCAGGCCCGCCGCGTGCGCCGCCCCGGCATGGCGCAACACCTGCTGCGCATAATTTACCTGCGCGCCGGGAAACCACACCGCGCCGGGCATACAGTTTCTGGCCAGTGCGGCGGCGTGCGGAGTTGGCGACTGCACTTCAAAATAGTCCCAAATGCTCTGCCAAAAGGCGTCAAGGTCGGTCACGGACCAACGCCAGAGTGCGTCGTAGCTGTCAAACCTGAGGCCCCGTTCATGCGTCAACC
>JAHEBY010000142.1:0-6344 GCA_024642025.1 Comamonadaceae bacterium
TCGACCCCAGCGCGCTCGGTCAATCACCCCTTGCGGGTGCTCAATGCGAAAGCCGATCGAAAATGGTTTGGCGTGCAGCGCCACACCGCGTTCGTACAGCATCGCAAACGAGTCGCGCGCGCTGTGGCCGAGTGCCAACACCACCTGGCTTGCCGCAAGCTCGTAACGGGTATTTGTTTGAAGGTTTTTGACCGTTAGCCCTCGCAGACTATGTGGCAACAGCTCTTTATTTAATAGCAATTGATTGGGCAAGGATGGCTCTAGCAGCAAGTCGACAACCTGCTGTTCGAACCGCACCTCACCGCCCAGCGCAATGATTTGCTCGCGCATGTTCTCCACCACCTTCACCAGCTTGAAGGTGCCAATGTGGGGATGCGCGTCGGTCAGGATGTCCTCGGGCGCGCCGGCCTTGACGAATTCGGTCATCACCTTACGGCCCAGGTGGCGCGGGTCCTTGATCTGGCTCCACAGCTTGCCGTCCGAGAATGTGCCGGCGCCGCCTTCGCCAAACTGCACATTGCTTTGCGGGTTCAGCACGTGCTTGCGCCACAGACCCCAGGTGTCTTTGGTGCGTTCGCGCACCTTTTTGCCCCGCTCCAGCACGATCGGCCGGAACCCCATTTGCGCCAGTAACAACGCGGCAAACATGCCGCAGGGGCCAAAACCGACCACGACCGGACGTTGATTGGGACGTTCGTTCGTGTGTTCGCCGAAGCTGGCAGGTGCAGTGGCCACCAGCCGGTAGCCCATGTCGGGCGTGGGATGGATGTGCGGGTTGTTCGCATGGCGCAGCAGCAGGGCGGCTTCTGCATCCGCCGCGACCAGCCGCAGATCGACGATGTACACCACCTGCAGCTCGGCTTTGCGGGCGTCAAAACTGCGCTTGAAAACTGTGAGCTCAGCGACGTGCTGAGGATCGATGTCCAGCGCCTGCGCAGCCAGGCGCGTGAGCGCTTCGACGGGCTGCGGTGAGGGGGCGCGGTCGGCATCCGTCTCGGCGGGCGCATCGGCGGCGCGGCGCGTGTCCACAGGCACGGCGGATAGCGGCAGTTTCAGCTCGGAAATTCGAATCATGGTGGGCTCGTGGTGATCAAGCAGTCGCCAATGATACGTTGCGCCACACCAGGCGCTAAGCCTGTTTCAATTCGTGGCGCCTTGCTTGCGGGCGGTGGCTCAGGCCGGCAAAAATCCTTCAATCGACAGATAGCGTTCGCCCGTGTCGTAATTGAAGCCCAGTATGGTCGAACCCGCTGGCAAATCAGGCAGTTTTTGCGCAATGGCGGCCAGCGTGGCACCGCTGGAGATGCCCACCAGAATGCCCTCTTCCGCAGCGCTGCGTCGGGCATATTCTCGTGCGGCTTCTGCCTCGACTCTGATCACGCCGTCCAGCAACTCGGTTTTCAGGTTTTTGGGAATGAAGCCGGCACCAATGCCCTGAATCGGGTGCGGTGCGGGATCGCCACCAGATATCACGGGAGACGCGCTCGGCTCCACCGCAAACACCTTGAGCTGCGGCCATTTCTCCTTGAGAACCTGCGCCACCCCGCTGAGATGCCCGCCTGTGCCCACGCCGGTGATGATGGCGTCCAGGCCCTTTGGGAAATCCGCCAGAATTTCCAGCGCCGTGGTGCGCACATGCACTTCAATGTTGGCCGGGTTTTCGAACTGCTGCGGTATCCAGCTGTTCGGCGTTGCCGCAGCGAGCTCCTGCGCACGCGCAATGGCGCCCTTCATGCCTTTTTCACGCGGCGTCAGGTCAAATTTGGCACCATAGGCCAGCATCAGCCGCCGCCGCTCGATGGACATGCTGTCGGGCATGACCAGAATCAACTGATAGCCTTTGACGGCTGCCACCATGGCCAGCCCGACGCCGGTGTTGCCGGACGTGGGCTCGATAATGGTTGAGCCCTCTTTGAGTTCGCCACTTTTTTCGGCGGCTTCCACCATGGCTAGCGCAATCCGGTCCTTGATCGAGCCGCCCGGGTTGCTGCGTTCGGACTTGATCCACACATTGTGCTTACCGTCAAACAGGTGGTTGATGCGAATGTGTGGCGTGTTGCCAATGGTTTGCAGGATGTTTTCTGCTTTCATGTCGAGTCTCCTATGAACGAAATCTGTTTTGGTGGTTGCCATTTTCAACCACTTGATCAACGATTCTGGTTATATGGTTATCAGCCGCCGCAAATACTGAGCTTTCATGGCGATAATCTGAGTGTGAAGCCTGCCAGACTGTCGCTGGTGCAAGCCGCAAGGCCGACGCGCAAGCGCCGGGTGGAAACACCGCACTGGAGGAACGTCCGGACTGCACAGGGCAGCGTAGCAGCTAACGGCTGTCCACTGAAACGTCGCAAGACCATAAGGTGAGGATTAGAGCAACAGAGACGAGCCGATTAAGTTCGGGTGAAACGGGCAATCTCTACGCGCAGCAACACCAAGTAGGCCAGCGTTGATGGGGCCCCCAGAGCTGGCGGGTAGGTGGCACCGAGCCACTGAGTGATCAGTGGCCCAGATTAATGGCAGTCACATGCAGGCCAGTCGCAAGATTGGTCCGCGTGCACAGAATCCGGCTTATCGGCGGGCTTCACACTTTTATCATCCTTTGGCCAGCAGGGTTTTGCCAAAGGTAAACACCGAGTTCGCCGCGTTGGTTCGCACAGGCGCCTGCGTTGGCTTTTTGAAAATACCGCGTTTGGCGGGTTGCTTGGCCTCTGGCTTGAAACCCTTGGCCAGTTGCTCAAGCACCAGGCTGCGCAGGGTAATGGACTGCATGTAGTCGGTCACCTTTGAGTTCAGCGCGTCCCAAAGTGCCTGGGTCATGTCTTGTGCCAGGTCCTGCTTGGCGTGGCTGGACTCTTGCGGCGCTTTGTCTTCAACGGCGCCAATGATGTCTGCCACGGTGACCGCGTCTTTGCGTTTGCCCAGGGTATAGCCGCCGCCGGGCCCGCGAGTGCTTTCCACCAAGCGGTGCTGCCTCAGCTTGCTGAACATCTGCTCCAGATATGACAGCGAGATTTGATGCCGGGCCGCGATTTCAGACAGCGGCACGGGGCCGGACTTCTCGCGAAGCGCGACGTCGATCATCGCCGTTACCGCAAAACGGCCTTTGGTACTTAAACGCATGGCAGGTTCTCCAATCATCGTCACTGTTTGTGTGACCCTTCAAACTTTATAGAGTTCATTACTTCGTGTAAATTCGTATTTTTGATAAAAATACTTCGTAAAAGACGAATAAATGGTTGCCAGTCAACTAGCCGTAGGGCTTACCTGTGGGAGTGAATCATGAATTTCAAGCATCTTCAGTACTTTTGGGCCGCCGCCAAGGCCGGCGGCGTCATGCGGGCGGGCGAGCAGCTGCATATCACGCCGCAAACCCTGTCGGGCCAGATCAAATTGCTGGAAGACTGGCTGGGTCGCAAGCTGTTTCGCAAAAATGGCCGCCAGATGGAGCTGACGGACGACGGCCGCGTGGCACTGAGCTATGCCGACCAGATTTTCACGCTGGGCATCGAGATGGAAAACACCTTGCGCCAAACCGGCGCAGGGCAGTCCACGTTATTTTTCAGGGTGGGCATTGCCGATTCTGTGGCCAAATCTGTGGCCTACCACCTGCTGGAGCCCGCGCTCTCGGTGGCCGGGCCGGTGCGGCTGATTTGCAGTGAAGGCAAATTCCCCGATTTGCTGGCGAATCTGGCCATTTCACGGCTGGACCTGGTCATTGCCGATGAACCCATGTCCCGCCGCATCAACGTGAAAGCGTTCAACCATGCGCTGGGCACCACGCCCATGAGTTTTTTTTGCGCACCCGCACTCAAAGAGTCGCTGATAGGCGATTTCCCGGCTTGCCTGGACGGAGCGCCCATGCTGCTTCAGGGTGCAGGCGTTTCCGTGCGGCAGCAGTTTGACCGTTGGCTCGCGGAGAACCACATCCAGCCTCGTGTGGTGGGCGAGTTTGACGATGTGGCGTTGATGAAGGCTTTTGGCCGCGAAGGGCGGGGCGTGTTCATGGCGCCGACCGTGATGGAGGCCGAGACCGAACAGCAATATGGCGTGGAGGTGATTGGCCGAACCACGGACCTGCTGGAAGAGTTTTTTGCGGTGTCGGTCGAGCGGCGCATTTCGCACCCCTGCGTGCTGGCCATTACCAACGCAGCGCGCCGTCAACTTTTCAACAATTGAAAGCCGTGGCCTAAAACCGCTCGTGCGCTTGCAAATAGCGCCACTGGCCCATGGGCAACTGGGCCATGCCCACGCGGCCAATACGCTGGCGTTTCATGCTCAAAATATGCAGGCCCACGCGCTCGCACAAATAGGCGATCAAGCCGAGGTGGACGCCTTTGAGCGCAAAACGCAGTTTGCTTGAAGCCTCTGTGGTGCTGTTCAGGCTGACCTTCACTGGCGGGAGCGCACGCCCGTCGGCAGTATGCATGTGGTTGACGCGGTGCAGTGCGTCAGGTGGTACCTCGCCTTTGACTTCAACGATGATTTCCTGCTCAATCACACCGGCGTCTTCATCCAGTTTTCGGGCCACGCGCCAATCCTGTGTGAACACCACGAGGCCGCCAGCACCCGTCTCCAGCGGCACCGTTGGCGTGAGCTTTACGAAGTGACGCTTGAGCACGCGCGTGCCCGATGCATCGCTCGCCAGGTGTGTGCCGGCATGGAGCAATTGAATCGCTGGCTTCATATGCTTGGCAGAGGCTTCCGGTGGGGCCATCGCGTCAAAGCCAGGTGGCTTGTGCAAGAGCAGCGTCACGGGCAGCTGCGCCATCAGGCTTGCATTCGGGTCGACCACCACTTGCTGGGTGGCCACGCGAAACATGGGCTCCTCGACAAGCAGCCCGTCCACGCGCACCCAACCGCCTTCTATGTACTGCTCGGCCTCGCGGCGCGAGCACGGCACCAGCTCGGCCACGCGCTTTGCCAGGCGTTCGCCATCAGTTGGCAGGTCGGCCGTAGGTGGCTTTCTTGATTGTTTTGAGTCGTGGGCTGGGCTCATGGAAACAGGTGCATCACGAAAATCGTCAGGCAGAGGGCGAGGGGCGTGGCTTGTGCGTTGACGCCCATGCGCTCACAGCCATGGCCATGAGCAAGCCCATCAGGCCAAACCAGTGCAGCGAGCCCATGCCTTCGCGGGCGATGAGCCAGCCGCCGCTGCCCGCGCCTATGGCTTGGCCGGCATACATGGCCGAGGTATTGAGGGCAATGGAACCTGAAGCCAGTGCGGGCGCGATGCCCACCAGGCGTGCCTGCTGCGCGGAGTTGCTGGAAAAACACCCCAGGGCCCATGGAATGATGATCACGGCGGTGAGCGCCATGCTGGTGCCCAGCGGCCATATCAGCAAGCTCACGGCCATGCTGGCAATCCCCAGCATCACCGCTTTGGACGCGCCCAGTCGATCAATCTGGCGCGACATCAACACGTTGCCTGCCAGTCCAAACAGGCCAAACCATCCGAATAGCAGACTGAGCTGTACGGGCGTCGCATTCAATAGCGCCTTGTAATACGGCGCGAAATAGGAGAACAGCACAAACTGCCCGGCGGAATACAGCATTGTCACAACCACGCACAGCATGAGACCTTTTGAGCGCAGCGTTTCGCCCCAGGTTGCGCGAGACAGTGCTGGCGGCTTGATGCCATCTGGAAAAACGCGCCACACCCACGCGGCGCTGATCAGGGCCAGCGCCGAGACCAGCGCAAAAGCGTAGCGCCAGCCCAGCGTGCCGCCAATCCAGGCGCCGAGTGGCATGCCCAGCACCGAGGCAACCGACCAGCCCAAAAAGATGAACGTGATGGCCCGCCCGCGTTGCTCGGGTTTGACGAGTAAGCTCACGCACGCTGCCGCCTGTGGCGTAAAAATTGCGGGCGCCACGACTGCCAGGACGCGGACCACCAGCAGCGAGCCAAAATCCGGCATCAGCGCACACAGGCCCAGAAACACGCCGTACCAGAGCATCACCAGCGCAAGCAGGCGCCTGCGGTCCCACCCCGCCACGACACTGGCAAACAGCGGCGCGCCAATACACATCATCACCGCTGCCGCCGTGATCAGCTGCCCCGCCACGGCCACCGATATGGCCAGTGAGTGACTGATCTCGTTCAGGGTGCCAGGCACGATCATCACGCCCGACCCTATGACGAAGTTGCCAAACAGCAGCGGCCACAGGACGGCGGGTAGCGAGCGGTCCTGTTTGGGGTTTCGGGATTTTGGCGCTTGGGGCATAGGAGAAGGTTCGAGGCATTATGTTCGAGAGGACGCGTGGCAACAGCACGACAGCGACCAGCCTGCTACCATCGCACTGGATCAATAAGTCTTCGCTGATTTATTTGCCGCCGGTTGGCCATA
>JAHEBY010000142.1:6377-6847 GCA_024642025.1 Comamonadaceae bacterium
CCTGCAGAAGCGTGCCAGCCTATCGAAACAAATCCTTTGGAGATCAGGAACCATGAATTTCAAAACTTTCCTTCAATCCACCGTATTGGCTCTTGGCCTGGTGCTGGCAACGGGCGCGGGCGCGCAGACGGCAGCCAGCGCCAAGCCGAAAGTCGTCTTTCAGGTGAGTGATGCCGATCCCGCAAAGTGGAACCTGGCCTTGAACAACGCCAAAAATGTGCAGCAGGAATACGGCGCCGACAAGGTGCAAATTGAGATCGTCGCCTACGGGCCGGGCATCGGCATGTTGAAGGCAGATTCAACCACGAGCAACCGTGTGATCGACGCGACCAAGTCCGGCGTGGAAGTGGTCGCCTGCGAAAACACCATGGCGGCCCAGAAGCTCACCAAGGCTGACATGAACGCGTCCATCGGCTACGTGCCGGCTGGCGTGGTGGAGCTGATGAAGCGCCAGGCCGAGGGCTGGGCTT
>JAHEBY010000143.1 GCA_024642025.1 Comamonadaceae bacterium
AGCGTCAACACCACCGACCCTTGTTTGACCTTGTCACCCAGCTTGACCTTGAGCTCCTTGACCACGCCCGCCGCACTCGATGGAATCTCCATCGACGCCTTGTCGCTCTCCACCGTAATTAGCGACTGGTCAACCGTGACGGTGTCGCCCGGTTTGACCATCAGCTCAATCACCGTTACTTCATCGAAATCCCCAATATCGGGAACCGGAATATCTACCAATGCCATTGTGTTGTCTCCGTGTTCTTGTTCGACGCGTCAGGCGTAGAGGGGATTGATCTTGTCGGCCTGAATGCCGTACTTCTTGATGGCTTCGGCCACCCGGGCTGCTGGCACTTTGCCATCTTCGCTCAGGGCCTTGAGCGAAGCCACCACGATGTAGTGGCGATTCACCTCAAAGTGCTCGCGCAATTTGCCACGGAAGTCGCTGCGGCCAAATCCGTCTGTTCCGAGCACCTTGTAGGTGCGGCCTGAGCCATCCGCATTTTTGGGGATGAAGGGGCGAATCTGCTCGGCATAGGCCTTCATGTAGTCGGTTGCCGCCACAACCGGGCCAGTGTGTTTTTCCAGTTGTTGGGCCACAAACGAAGTTCGCGGCGTCTTTTCAAGTGGATGCAGCAGGTTGAACCGCTCGGCGTCCTGGCCGTCGCGGGTCAGCTCATTGAAGCTCGGGCAGCTCCATACATTGGCGCTTACGCCCCAATCGTTTTGCAGCAGTTCCTGCGCGGCAATGGATTCACGCAGAATCGTGCCCGAGCCGAGCAGCTGAACCACTGGCGCGTCTTTTGCCGCGCCTTTGGCTGGCGCTGCGGCGGGCTTGCACAGATACATGCCCTTGATGATCTGCTCTTCGGTGCCGGGCTGCAGGCCAGGCATGGGGTAGTTTTCGTTGAGCAGCGTGAGGTAAAAGTACACGTTGTCCTGCTTTTCCACCATGCGCTTCAGGCCATGGTGCAGGATGACACCCACCTCGTGCGCAAAGGTTGGGTCGTAGCTGATGCAGTTGGGTATCGTGCCCGCCAGAATGTGGCTGTGGCCATCTTCGTGCTGCAGGCCCTCGCCGTTTAACGTGGTGCGCCCCGACGTGCCGCCGAGCAGGAACCCGCGCGCCTGCATGTCGCCAGCTGCCCAGGCCAGGTCACCCACGCGCTGGAAGCCAAACATCGAGTAATACACGTAAAACGGAATCATGATCCGGTTGTTGGTGCTGTAGCTCGTGGCCGCCGCGATCCAGCTGCTCATGCCGCCGGCCTCATTGATGCCCTCCTGAAGGATCTGGCCCTTGACGTCTTCCTTGTAGTACATCACCTGGTCTTTATCGACCGGGGTGTACTGCTGGCCGTCGGGGTTGTAAATGCCGACCTGGCGGAACAGGCCTTCCATACCGAAGGTACGCGCCTCGTCCACCAGAATGGGCACCACACGCGGGCCTAGTGCCTGATCGCGCAGCAGTTGCGTCAAAAAGCGCACATAGGCTTGCGTGGTTGAAATCTCGCGCCCTTCTGCCGTCGGCTCGATCACGTTCTTGAAAACCTCAAGCGCAGGCACCGTGAACTGCTCGTCCGCCTTGACGCGACGGTGTGGCAAATAGCCGCCCAAGGCCTTGCGGCGCTCATGCAGGTACTGGATTTCAGGCGTATCGTCAGCCGGTTTGTAAAACGGCAGTTTGGAGAGTTCGCTGTCGGGCACGGGAATGTTGAAGCGATCACGAAATGCCTTGATGTCTTCGTCCGCCAGCTTCTTGGTCTGGTGGACGTTGTTTTTGCCTTCGCCCGCCTTGCCCATGCCGAAACCTTTGACGGTCTTGATCAGCAACACTGTGGGCTGGCCGGTGTGATTGACTGCTGCATGAAACGCTGCGTACACCTTCTTCGAGTCGTGGCCGCCGCGTCGCAGGTCAAAAATCTCTTCGTCGGTCATGTTGGCAACCATCTCGAGCGTGCGCGGGTCTTTGCCAAAGAAATGCTTGCGCACATAGGCGCCGTCGTTGGCCTTGAAGGCCTGGTAGTCGCCGTCCAGTGTGTCCATCATCAGCTTCTTGAGGGCGCCGTCCTTGTCGCGGGCCAACAGTGGGTCCCAATTGCTGCCCCAGACCAACTTGATGACGTTCCAGCCTGAGCCACGGAACTCACCTTCAAGCTCCTGGATGATCTTGCCGTTGCCGCGCACCGGCCCGTCCAGCCGCTGCAAATTGCAGTTGATGACAAACACCAGGTTGTCCAGCCGCTCGCGCGCAGCGAGGCTGATGGCACCCAGCGATTCCACTTCGTCCATTTCGCCGTCGCCGCAAAACACCCACACCTTGCGGTTTTCGGTATTGGCGATGCCGCGGGCGTGCAGGTATTTGAGAAAGCGGGCCTGGTAAATTGCCATCAGCGGGCCCAAGCCCATCGAAACGGTAGGGAACTGCCAGAACTCTGGCATCAGCTTGGGGTGCGGGTAGCTCGAAAGACCCTTGCCGTCCACTTCTTGCCGGAAGTTGAGCAACTGCTCTTCGGTCAGCCGCCCCTCCATGTACGCACGAGCATAGACGCCGGGTGACACATGGCCCTGGATATACAGGCAGTCGCCCCCATGGTTTTCACTTTCGGCATGCCAAAAATGGTTGAAGCCGGCGCCAAAAAGGCTCGCCAGAGATGCAAAGGACCCGATGTGCCCGCCGAGATCGCCGCCATCAACCGGGTGATGGCGATTGGCCCGTACCACCATCATCATGGCATTCCATCGCATATAGGCACGAAGCCGCTCCTCGACCGCCAGGTTTCCCGGGGAGCGCTCCTCATTCTCTGGCTCAATCGTGTTCACATAAGCGGTCGTTGCCGAAAACGGCATATCGATACTACTCTGGCGGGCATGCTCCAGCAGCTGTTCGAGCAGGAAGTGGGCGCGCTCGGTGCCCTCCGCCTGAATGACGGCCGAGAGCGCGTCTTTCCACTCCCGCGTTTCCAGAGCATCCGCGTCGTCCGCTCCACCATGAATGTTTTTCTGAACTGCTGACATCTTGTCTCCTAGAAATAGGGTGTCTGGAATGATCACTCTTGAGGCGCTTTAGCCAGTTCGGCCAAGGCGGGTTCAAAGCTGTAATTTAGTACTGATAGTCTAGTTTCCCATAATTCTTTAAAAATTTCAAGTTGTGCTTTTTAATTCTATATTGTGAAATTTAAAACTAAAAGCAGACACACTTCCGTGCGGTGAACTAGCGCTGACCTACACTTCGCCCATGAGCAATTCGATCCACTCGCAGCTGGACATACCGAACGATGTCTCGGCCACCGTCGAGGTGCGCCGCTGGTGGCGACGACTGCCCGCACATCGTCAGGACCGCTTTGCCATGCTGGCGCCGATGGCAGCCGTGGCGCTGTTTCTGGCGGCCATCATTTCCGCTTTTGCTTACCTGCGCCTGGAGGAAATCGCACGCGAACAGGAGGCTGTGCGGCGCGATGTTGAATACACCCAGCAGCGGTTGCGATTAAGGTTACTGGAGCGGCAAGAACAGATCATGCGCATTGCCCGGGATATTTCAAACCGGGACGTCGATGAGGATGATTTCCGCGTTCGCGCCGGGGCCTTGATCAACCAATATCCCGAGCTTGAAACGATCAGCTGGATCGACGGCGCAAAAAAAGTGAAGGCAACTTACGGGAATGCCAGCCTGGCGGCGGCCCAGAGGCGGCTGACGGGCGACACCCTCAAGACCAGCGAAACCGAAAGCAACTACGCTCTGGCCAAAGACCTTCAACAGCCGGTGTATGCGCAACCTCTCGCTGAAAAAAATTCCTCTGCCCGGCTTCAGTTGCATGTGCCGCTGGTTGATGGTGGCAAGTTTGCGGGGGTGGTTTTGGCCGAGTATTCGGTAGATGGTCTTTACCGGTATGGCGTGCCCTCGGAAATATCCGCTCGGTATGCGGTCTCACTGCTTGATGCCAAGGGTGCACTGCTGGCCGGCACGACCATCGGAAAACGGCCGCCTTTGGTCAGCATGCAACCCTGGTCGCCGCCCAAAAACGAATACGAGGTGCCGGTATCGCCAGTCGGCAACGGGCTGCTCATTCGGGGCCAGGCTTACCGCACGTCACTGGGCGTGGTAGGCAGTGGCCTGTTCTGGCTCGTCATCGCGCTCAGCGCCATGACCGCCTGGATGCTGATTGGCAACTGGCGGCATACCCGCCGGCGTGCACAGGCACAACGGGCGCTGGTGTCGGAGACGAGCTTTCGCCGCGCCATGGAAAACTCCATTCTCACTGGCATGCGCGCGATGGATTTGCAGGGGCGCATCACTTACGTGAATGCCGCGTTCTGTCAAATGACGGGTTGGACAGAGTCTGAGCTGGTGGGCAGCACGCCGCCATTTCCCTATTGGCCTGACGCCGACCGCGAGTCGCTCGCCTCGATTTTGGCGGAAGAGTTGTCGGGGCACTCCACGCCCGGGGGCATTCAGGTGCGTGTCAAGCGCAAAGACAGCAGCATGTTTGATGCCCGTCTGTATGTGTCTCCCCTGATCGATGCGAGTGGCGACCAGACCGGCTGGATGACATCCATGACCGACATTACCGAGCCCAACCGGATCCGGGAGCAGCTGTCAGCTTCTTATGAACGCTTCACGACGGTTCTGGAAGCACTGGATGCGTCAATCTCGGTAGCGCCCTTGGGCAGCGAGGAGCTTCTGTTTGCCAACAAGTTATACCGGTTGTGGTTTGGGGTTCAGACAGAAGGGCACCTTCAGCTGGTGGCCCAGGCGGGTATTCCCGCTTATTCACCATCAGACGAATCCCGCGACAGTGTTGATTCATTTGCAGGTTTGCCAACCGCAGCACTGCACGATTCCGAAACCGAGAGCGCTGAAATCTACATGCCAGAGCATGACAAGTGGCTCGAGGTGCGTACCCGCTACCTGAGCTGGGTCGACGGTCGACTGGCGCAAATGGTGATCGCCACCGACATTACCCAACGCCGCCTGGCCGAGGCGCAATCCCGCGCCCAGACCGAGCGCGCTCAGAACGCGAGCCGCCTGATCACCATGGGTGAAATGGCCTCCAGCGTGGCGCATGAGCTGAATCAGCCGTTGACGGCCATCAACAACTACTGCAACGGCATGGTGTCGCGCATACGGTCCAGACAGATTACTGACGAAGACCTGCTTGGCGCGCTGGACAAAACAGCCCATCAGGCGCAACGCGCGGGGCAGATCATTCAGCGAATCCGCTCCTTTGTGAAGCGCAGTGAACCCAATCGTGCTCTGGCCGATGTCAGCGGCATGGTGAACGAAGCCGTTGAGCTCGCCAACATCGAGCTGCGCCGGCGCAATGTGCGCCTGGTTCATCAAATTGCCCCTCGCCTGCCCAAATTGTTGGTCGACCCCATCCTGATTGAACAGGTGCTGGTCAATTTGCTGAAAAACGCTGCGGAGTCGATTGACTCCGCGCAACGGCCCACCGCCCGACGCAATATTGAACTGACCGTATCAGCAAGACTGGTCGAGACCAAGCAAGTCGTCGAGTTTTCGGTTGTCGATTCAGGCGAAGGCATCGCGCCAGAGGTGATGGAGCGGCTCTACGAAACCTTTTATTCCACCAAGGCCGACGGCATGGGCATTGGCCTGAGCTTGTGTCGATCCATCGTCGAGTCGCACCAGGGCCGGATGAAGGCACAGAACATCTACAATGACGGCCTTGTGACAGGGTGCCACTTCTCTTTCTGGATTCCTGTTGCCAACACGTCGCCAGCGGACGGCGCCGCCGAAGACTCGCTACACAGCATTTTGGGGTAAGTGAATGAGTTTGATTCCGAAAAAAGGAACTGTTTATGTCGTCGACGACGACGAAGCGGTGCGTGACTCGCTTCAGTGGCTGCTTGAGGGCAAAGACTATCGGGTGCGCTGTTTCGATTCGGCAGAATCTTTCCTCAGCCGCTACGATGCTCGCGAAGTGGCTTGCCTGATAGCCGACATCCGGATGGGCGGCATGACCGGCCTGGAACTTCAAAGCCGACTGATTGAAGGTCAGTCGCCCTTGCCGATCGTGTTCATCACCGGGCACGGCGATGTGCCCATGGCCGTCGACACCATGAAAAAAGGTGCCATGGACTTCATCCAGAAACCCTTCAAGGAGGACCAGCTGGTGGCCCTGGTGGAGCGCATGCTGGAACACGCAAAGGGTACTTTCTCCGAGCATCAGCATGCTGCAAGCCGCGAAGCCCTGCTCTCCAAACTGACGCTGCGCGAGTCGCAGGTCCTGGAGCGAATCGTGGCCGGAAGACTGAACAAGCAGATTGCCGACGACCTGGGCATCAGCATCAAAACGGTCGAGGCGCATCGCGCCAACATCATGGAAAAGCTCAACGCCAATACCGTGGCCGACCTGCTGAAAATTGCCCTTGGGCAAAATACGCCTAAAGCATAGTCGCAGCCCCCGGTTGATTTGGGTTCACCGCCTGAGCAGCTTAGAGCCTCTCAATTGTTGCTATAATTTACATAGCTACTAACGCATACCCGTCGGGGGCTAGGTGGCCATTTTCATAAGATTCCATGAATACATTAGCCAAACCCCTATCCACAATCATTGACGGCAATCTGCTGTCAAAACAGCTCCGAGCCGATGTTGCAAAGAGGGCCGATGCGCTGAAGAAGCGCGGCATCACGCCCGGCCTCGCAGTGGTGCTGGTGGGTGAAAACCCGGCATCACAAGTTTACGTGCGCAACAAGGTCAAGGCTTGCGCCGAAGCGGGGCTCCATTCCGTGCTGGAGCAATACCCTGCGAGCATGTCCGAAGCCGACCTGCTGGCCCGAGTGAACGCGCTGAACAACGACCCATCCATTCACGGCATTCTGGTTCA
>JAHEBY010000144.1:0-5341 GCA_024642025.1 Comamonadaceae bacterium
TTCACCGCCAAGACCGTCTCGCACGGCATGCGGTTGTTTGGAAACATGTACGCTGGCGAGCTGGTGTTCATGCTGATCGCATTGATGGGTGCGGTTGGTTTTGGGTCGGCCACCGGCGTTGCGCTGTGGTTCGGTCATGTGGTGGCGGGCACGGGCTGGGCGATCTTTCACATTCTGATCGTCGCGCTGCAGGCCTTCATCTTCATGATGCTGACCCTCGTCTATGTGGGTCAGGCTCACGATCATCACTAGGTTTTGTCGGTTACTTCCTTTTTTCTTGTCAACTTAAATCCATAGGAGCTCTAAATGGAACACGTTCTTGGTTTCGTCGCATTGGCCGCAGGTCTGATCATTGGTCTGGGCGCTGTCGGCGCTTGTATCGGTATCGGCATCATGGGCAGCAAGTACCTTGAGTCCGCAGCGCGTCAGCCTGAGCTGATGAACGAACTGCAAACCAAGATGTTCCTGCTGGCCGGTCTGATCGACGCGGCTTTCCTGATTGGTGTGGGTATCGCGATGATGTTCGCGTTCGCCAACCCATTCGTGCTGAAGTAATTGTCGGCCGCCCCGTCTTTTTATCAACTGACTGAAAGGGTGTTGCTGTGAGTATCAACGCAACCCTGTTCGTCCAGGCCATCGTATTCGCGATTCTGGTGTGGTTCACGATGAAATTCGTGTGGCCACCCATCGCGACCGCACTGGATGAACGTGCCAAGAAGATCGCTGACGGCCTCGCCGCCGCCGACAAGGCAAAAGCAGAACTCTCTTCCGCCAACAAGCGGGTTGAGGACGAGCTGGCCAAGTCACGCAACGAGACCGCTGCCCGCCTGGCTGATGCCGAGCGGCGCGCACAAGCCATCATTGAAGAAGCCAAGACCAAAGCCACTGAAGAGGGCAACAAGATCGTTGCTGCCGCCAGGGCCGAGGCCGAACAGCAGACCATCAAGGCCCGCGAGACCCTGCGTGAGCAGGTGGCAGCACTGGCCGTGAAAGGTGCCGAGCAGATTCTCCGCAAGGAAGTCAATGCCGGCGTCCACGCAGATCTGCTGGGTCGGCTCAAAACCGAGCTGTAAGAGCGCGCCATGGCTGAAATTGCAACCATTGCGCGTCCTTATGCCGAGGCTTTGTACAAGGCGTCCTCGAAGGACCTCGCTGGCACCTCCGTCTGGCTGGATGATCTTGCGGTCAGCGCTGGCAGCCCTGATCTTCAGCAATTCGCGGATAGCCCCAAGGCCACCTCGGCTCAGGTTTTTGATCTGATTGCTGGCGTCACCCAGGCTGCGTTGCCCGAGGCGGCGAAGAACTTTCTGCGCACCGTGATCGACAACGGCAGGCTCAGCGCCATGCCCGAGATTGCCGCGCAGTTTCGCGCATTGAAGAACGCCAATAGCGGCTCTTCGGATGCTGTTGTTTACAGCGCCTTTCCAATTGAATCTGCAGCTCTGGCCGATCTGGGCAAAACGCTCGAAAAGCGCTTTGCACGTCGCCTCAACGTTTCGGTTGCGCTGGAGCCCGAGTTGATTGGTGGTGTCCGGGTTGTAGTGGGTGACGAAGTGCTCGATACCTCGGTCAAAGCCCGTCTGCAGCAGATGAAAGTCGCGTTAACGGCTTGAGTCAATAGCCCCGTCCTCCGCCAAGGCATTGTGTTTTGGCGGGTTTGCTTACTTATAGAAAGAAGGAAAGAGTCATGCAACTCAATCCCGCAGAAATTTCTGAACTGATCAAGAGCCGAATTGAGGGCCTGTCTGCCAGTGCCGACATTCGCAATCAGGGTACCGTCGTCTCAGTCACTGACGGCATTTGCCGCATCCATGGCCTCTCGGACGTGATGCAGGGCGAGATGCTGGAGTTTCCAGCCGATGCCGATGGTCAGCCCAGCTACGGTCTGGCGCTGAACCTCGAGCGCGATTCGGTCGGCTCGGTTATTCTGGGTGCTTACGAGCACATTTCCGAAGGCGACACCGTCAAGTGCACGGGCCGTATTCTGGAAGTGCCCGTCGGCCCTGAGCTCAAAGGCCGCGTGGTCAATGCGCTGGGTCAGCCCATCGACGGCAAAGGCCCGATCAACGCCAAGATGACCGACGTGATTGAAAAGGTTGCGCCTGGCGTGATCGCGCGTCAATCGGTTGACCAGCCCATGCAGACCGGCCTGAAGTCCATCGACTCCATGGTTCCTGTGGGCCGTGGTCAGCGCGAGTTGATTATTGGTGACCGTCAAACCGGCAAAACCGCTGTCGCCATCGACGCCATCATCAACCAGAAAGGTCAGAACATGACCTGCGTGTATGTCGCAATTGGCCAGAAAGCCTCTTCCGTCAAAAACGTGGTGCGTGCACTGGAACAAGCTGGCGCGCTGGAATACACCATTGTGGTGGCAGCTACCGCTTCAGAGTCGGCTGCAATGCAATATGTGAGCGCCTACTCTGGCTGCACCATGGGCGAATACTTCCGCGATCGCGGCGAAGACGCGCTGATTGTGTATGACGACTTGTCCAAGCAGGCCGTGGCCTATCGCCAGGTTTCCCTGCTGTTGCGCCGTCCACCTGGGCGCGAAGCCTATCCTGGCGACGTGTTCTATCTCCACAGCCGTTTGCTCGAGCGCGCAGCCCGCGTGAACGCCGACTACGTCGAGAAGTTCACCAAAGGTGCCGTCAAAGGCAAGACCGGTTCATTGACCGCTCTGCCGATTATTGAAACGCAAGCCGGAGACGTGTCCGCTTTCGTGCCAACCAACGTGATCTCGATCACCGACGGCCAGATCTTCCTGGAAACTTCGCTGTTCAATGCCGGTATTCGCCCCGCTATCAACGCCGGTATCTCGGTGTCGCGAGTCGGTGGTGCAGCGCAGACCAAGCTGGTCAAGAGCCTCTCGGGCGGTATCCGTACCGACCTGGCCCAGTACCGCGAGCTGGCTGCGTTTGCGCAGTTTGCCTCCGACCTGGATGAAGCCACCCGCAAGCAGCTGGATCGTGGTGCCCGAGTGACCGAACTGCTCAAGCAGGCTCAATACAGCCCACTGACCATTAGCCTGATGGCTGCTACGCTGTTCGCTGTGAACAAGGGCTTTATGGACAGTATTGACGTCAAAAAGGTGTTGTCGTTCGAGCACGGTCTGCATGCCTACCTCAAGGACAAGCACGCAGCCTTGCTGTCAAAACTCGAAGCGGCCAAGGCCATGGACAAGGATGCTGAGGCTGAGCTGAACACTGCAATCGGCGCGTTCAAAAAATCTTTTGCTTGATGCAAGACTGACAACGAAAGGAGTCATTCATGGCAGCAGGCAAGGAAATACGCGGCAAGATCAAATCGGTGGAAAACACCAAGAAGATCACCAAAGCCATGGAAATGGTGGCCGCCAGCAAGATGCGCAAGGCGCAGGAGCGCATGCGCGCCGCCCGGCCCTACAGCGAAAAAATTCGCAACATTGCAGCCAATCTGGGTCAGGCCAACCCTGAGTATGTGCACGCGTTCATGAAAACCAACGACGCCAAGTCGGCCGGCATGATTGTGGTGACCACCGACAAAGGGCTGTGCGGCGGCATGAACACCAACGTGCTGCGTGGCGTGACCAACAAGTTGCGCGAGTTGCAGACAGCCGGTGTTTCCACGCAGGCCGTGGCCATTGGCAACAAGGGTCTGGGTTTTCTGAACCGTGTTGGTGCCAAGGTGGTGTCGCATGCGACGCAGCTGGGCGACACACCGCATCTTGAGAAGCTGATTGGGCCCGTGAAGGTGGTTCTGGACGCTTATGCGAAGGGTGAAGTCAACGCCGTGTACCTGTGCTACACGCGCTTTATCAACACCATGAAGCAGGAGCCGGTTGTTCAGCAGCTGTTGCCTCTGTCCGTGTCGGCGATGCAGGCTGAAACCCAGGCAAGTGAGGCCAAGAGCGGCGTCAAGCATGGTTGGGATTACATCTATGAGCCCGATGCACAGGCCGTGATCGACGATTTGCTGGTGCGCTATGTCGAGGCGCTGGTTTATCAGGCGGTGGCGGAAAACATGGCGTCCGAGCAGTCGGCACGCATGGTGGCCATGAAGTCGGCAACAGATAACGCAGGCAGTGTGATTTCCGAACTCAAGCTGGTCTACAACAAAACGCGCCAGGCGGCGATTACGAAAGAGCTTTCGGAAATCGTGGCGGGTGCAGCAGCGGTGTGACCTGTTGGTCTCACCTGGCGGTTTAAACGAATTTATTTTTGGAGCAAAAAATGGCTCAAGTCCAAGGCAAGATTGTTCAGTGTATCGGTGCGGTGGTCGACGTGGAATTCCCGCGCGACAAGATGCCAAACATTTATGACGCGCTCAAAATGGATGGCTCGGCGCTGACCCTTGAAGTGCAACAGCAAATGGGTGACGGCATTGTCCGTACCATCGCGCTGGGCTCTTCAGACGGCCTGCGTCGCGGCATGATCGTGCAAAACACCGCCAACCCAATCATGGTGCCCGTGGGCAAGGCCACGCTCGGCCGCATCATGGACGTGCTGGGCGCACCCATCGACGAGCGCGGCCCGGTTGCTGCATCACAAACCGCATCCATTCACCGCAAGGCCCCAACCTACGACGAGCTAAGCCCCTCGCAAGAGTTGCTGGAGACCGGCATCAAGGTGATTGACCTGGTGTGCCCGTTCGCCAAAGGCGGCAAGGTGGGCTTGTTCGGCGGCGCCGGTGTGGGCAAAACCGTGAACATGATGGAGCTCATCAACAACATCGCGAAGGCTCACTCGGGCCTGTCCGTGTTTGCCGGCGTGGGTGAGCGCACCCGCGAAGGCAACGACTTCTATCACGAGATGGCAGATTCGGGCGTGGTGAACCTCGAGAAGCTTGAAGACTCCAAAGTGGCCATGGTCTACGGCCAGATGAATGAGCCCCCAGGCAACCGTCTGCGCGTGGCACTTACTGGCCTGACCATTGCCGAATCCTTCCGCGACGAAGGCAAAGATGTGCTGTTCTTCGTGGACAACATTTACCGCTACACACTGGCCGGTACCGAAGTGTCTGCTCTGTTAGGCCGCATGCCTTCCGCTGTGGGCTATCAGCCAACTTTGGCCGAGGAAATGGGTCGCCTGCAAGAGCGCATCACCTCCACCAAAACCGGCTCCATCACGTCGATTCAGGCCGTTTATGTGCCAGCCGACGACTTGACCGACCCGTCTCCCGCCACCACGTTCGCCCACCTGGATTCCACTGTGGTGCTCTCCCGAGACATCGCCTCGCTGGGTATTTACCCTGCTGTAGACCCGCTGGACTCCACCAGC
Source organism: Comamonadaceae bacterium (assembly GCA_024642025.1). Classification (GTDB taxonomy): domain Bacteria; phylum Pseudomonadota; class Gammaproteobacteria; order Burkholderiales; family Burkholderiaceae_C; genus Egaibacter. The sequence goes on from JAHEBY010000144.1 coordinate 5,259, forward strand.
CGCCAGCTCGACCCACTGGTTGTCGGTGCAGACCACTACGAGACAGCCCGCGCCGTGCAGGGCACCTTGCAGCGCTACAAAGA
>JAHEBY010000144.1:5351-6584 GCA_024642025.1 Comamonadaceae bacterium
CATTCTGGGTATGGACGAATTGGCCCCTGAAGACAAGCTCGCTGTAGCGCGTGCCCGCAAGATTCAGCGTTTCCTGTCGCAGCCGTTCCACGTGGCCGAGGTGTTCACCGGTTCGCCTGGCAAGTACGTCAGCCTGGCTGAAACCATTCGCGGCTTCAAGATGATTGTGAACGGCGAGTGTGATCACCTGCCCGAGCAATCGTTTTACATGGTCGGCACGATTGACGAAGCCTTCGAGAAAGCGAAAAAGGTTGCGTAATGCAGCGCCGTCGGCCGCCCGCTTGTGCGGCGACCGATGACTTGCTTTCCGACGCTTTTTTTCAGGAGTACATATGAGCACCATCCACGTTGATGTTGTGAGCGCCGAAGAGTCCATCTTCTCGGGCGAGGCGAAATTTGTCGCCCTGCCTGGAGAAGCGGGCGAACTCGGCATCTATCCGCGCCACACCCCGCTGATCAGCCGCATCAAGGCTGGTTCGGTGCGCATTCAACTCGCTGATGGCAGCGAAGAGTTCGTGTTTGTGGCGGGCGGCCTTCTGGAAGTGCAGCCTGATTGCGTAACCGTGCTGTCGGATACCGCCGTTCGCGGCAAGGACCTGGACGAAGAGAAGGCTAACGCAGCAAAAGCCGCAGCTGAAGAGGCGCTGAAAAACGCCAAAGGCGAACTCGATATCGCCCGCATTCAGTCTGAAATTGCCATCATGGCTGCGGAAATTGCCGCTGCGCGCAAGTTTTTGCGCAAGAAGTAATCAGCTCAGTACCGGTCAGTTCAAAACCGGCGCGTCGGGCAATTCGTTAGGCCCGGCGCCGCCAGCCGACTCGGGGAAATTCCCCACCAATACGGCGGACACCTCTTCCAGAGCCTGCGTCAGGCCATCTTCAAAGCGCCCAGCGGAAAAAGCCGACCCCATGCGCTGAACCATGGCTTTCCACTCTGCGTCCGTTACAAACGCATTCAGTCCGCGGTCCGCCACCAGCTCGATCTCGCGCTCCGCCAGCAGCAGGTAGATCAGCACCCCATTGTTGTTATCGGTGTCCCAGACTCGCAACCGCCCAAACATTGACATGGCACGTTCGCGGCACAACACCCTGACCGCTGTTTTGTGCCACAGGTGGCGCCACAGGTAACTCAGCGGCAGGCTGGCCTCCACGCAAATCCGGATTTCGCCCGTGTGGCGCCTTTCGCTGGCGGCGACCCGGCCGGTCAATCGTTCCAGTAGCTCGCCGCCAAAG
>JAHEBY010000145.1 GCA_024642025.1 Comamonadaceae bacterium
CCTGGGCTTGCTTCTCTTTTTGCAGTTTCTCCTGCGCGAGTTTTTCCTTTTGCTGTTTCTCTTTCAACAGTTTCTCTTTTTCCAGTCTGTCTTTGGTGTCCTGTTGCTCCTTGAGCTTGCGCTGCTTCTCTTGCTCGAGCGCAATGTTTGGATCTGGCACCGGTGGCTTTTGCACCTCAGGCGTGGGCATGGTCGCCGCTTTGACGACTGGTTTGGGAATCGTGGGTTCCGGACGCGGCGGCTCTGGCGGTGGCTCATTCAACCTGGGCGCCGCCTCTTGCGGAACTGCAGACCACAGCTCGGCCTCGGCGACTGTATTGGTTGTCCGGCTGCTCCAGTTGACACCCCATGTCAGTGCAGCCAACAGCACCAGGTGCGCAGCAATGGCCAACGCAAGGGCACGCAACTTCCCAGCCGCCTCTGGCGGTGCAAATTCGAGTCGGTCTGCGGTGGCTTGCAATTGTTTGCTCAGCTGGCGAGTTGAACGGACAAGCCCACCCGTTTCACGCCAGCACGTTGTAAGGTGTCCATCACTTTGACCACGGTTTCATATTTGACGTTGCGATCAGCACTGATCACTACCGCCGAATTGTCTGCACCCGACTGCGCTCTCTTGACCTCATTGGCTATCTCGCTCAAACGCACGGAGACCTTCTTTTCCTTAATGCGCAGCTCGATGGACTCGTTCTTGTTGATGACGACCTGAATGACCTGGTCTGGTTGCCGCGCCGCCTTGCCGACGCTGGGCAGATCGATCACGCTGGGGGTAATGAGAGGCGCCGTTACCATAAAGATGATCAGCAGCACCAGCATCACGTCGATGAAGGGCACCATGTTGATCTCGTTGATGGTGCGGCGGCCGCGCCCGCGACTGACCATGGCTGGCATGTGTTCGCTCCTATCCGTGTGTCTGGCCGTGAGCCGGTGCAGGTGGCGGCGGCACGTTCACGTTGCGCTGCAGGATGTTGGAGAACTCCTCAATGAAGGTCTCCAGGCGAATGGCGATTCGGTCAATGTCACGGGCAAAGTTGTTGTATGCGACGACGGCCGGAATCGCTGCGAACAGGCCGATGGCCGTGGCCACCAGCGCCTCGGCAATGCCTGGCGCCACGGTCGCCAGCGTCACCTGTTGCAGCGAAGCCAGACCCGTAAAGGCGTGCATGATGCCCCACACCGTGCCAAATAAGCCCACATACGGCGATACCGACCCAACGGACGCGAGGAATGAGAGGTTCATCTCGATCACATCCATCTCGCGCTGAAAGCTGGCCCGCATGGCGCGACGCGCACCGTCCATCAGGGTGCCCGCGTCACCGATGCGGCGCTCGCGCAGCTTCAGGTATTCACGCATGCCACTGGCAAAAATACGCTCCATAGGGCCGGAGCCTGCCGTTTTTCGGATGGCAACGTCAAACAGCTCTTTCAACGTGGTGCCCGACCAGAACTCGCGCTCAAAACCTTCATTAAGGTTCTTTACCCGCTTGAGCGCATATAGCTTGCGGAAAATTGCCGCCCAGCTGGCAACGGAAACCAGCACCAGCAGCAGCATGACCAATTGCACCACGACGCTGGCGTTCAGCACCAGGTGCACGATTGACATATCTTGATTCATCTAATCTGTTCCAGTACTTGCGGTGGAATTCTTGCTGGCTTCAACGAAGCCGTGTCAACCCACCCGATTCGAATCGATCCCTCGCACAACAAGACATTGTTCTTGCCCACAGTACGATAGGCCTTCTGCCCTATTGTCATGGATGCGCGGCCTGACTCTATGAGCCCAGCTGTAACAAGAAGTTCATCATCCAATCGGGCGGGCAAGTGGTATTTGACGGATGTTTCGCTGACGACAAACATGCCTTCATGAATCTCTCGCAATTTTTGTTGCTCTATGCCCAGTGACCGCAGCCATTCAGTGCGGGCCCGTTCAAAGAACTTCAGGTAGTTGGCATAAAACACGATGCCGCCTGCGTCGGTGTCCTCCCAATAGATACGAACCGGCCATTGAAATGCAGAGGTTGAGCCGTTCACGCCAGAGCCACCTTGAGCCTGGCCACAGCGTCCTGCAGTTGCGCCATGGAGTTGGCGGTCGAGAAGCGGACAAAATTTCGAGTCTGAGCCACACCAAAATCGCGGCCGGGGGTGATTGCAACGTGCGCGCGCTGCATCAATTCAAAAGCGAAGTCCCAACTGTCCTTGATACCCAGCCGACTGCAGATCGTAGAACAATCAGCCCATGCATAAAACGCACCGTCTGGCATGACGGGCACAGAGAGGCCCAGCGCATTGAGGGCGGGAATGAAGTAGTCTCGCCGCGCCTTGAATTCACTGCGGCGCAGCTCGTATTCAGCAAGACTTTCAGGCTCAAAGCAGGCGAGGGCCGCCAGTTGAGACACAGTGCTGGGGCAAATAAACAGGTTTTGAGCCAGACGCTCAATGGTGCTCACCAGCATTTCGGGCACGACCATCCAGCCCAGGCGCCAGCCCGTCATGTTGAAGTATTTGCTGAAGCTGTTGATGCTAATGATTTGGTCATCTATAGCGAGGGCAGATTGGCCATATTGTGAGTCAAAGCTTAACCCCAGGTAGATCTCGTCAATCAACGAGATACCGCCTTTATCGCGAACGACCTCGTGGATGCGGCGAAGCTCATGCGGATGAATGGACGTGCCGGTCGGGTTTGAGGGCGAAGCCAGGAGAACACCCCTGGTTTTGGGCCCCCAGGCGGCTCGCACTTTCTCGGCGCTGAGCTGAAAGCGTTCATGTGCCGTGGTCGGCAACAATATGGCCTGGCCGTCGGCCGCGCTGACAAAATGGCGGTTGCACGGGTAGCTTGGGTCCGGCATCAGCAACTCATCTCCCGCCTCAATCAGCGCCAGGCACGCCAGTTGCAGCGCTGCGGAGGCCCCCGATGTGACAACAATTCTGCTGGGAGGTATGGGCAGGCCAAAGTGTTGGCCATACCAGTTACTGATGCGTTCACGAAGAGGCGCTATGCCGAGTGCTGGTGTGTACTGGGTTGCTCCATCCCGGATGGCTTTGGCTGCTGCCTCCTGCACAAGAGGCGGCGCAGTGAAATCGGGCTCGCCAATGTTGAGGAAAATCATGGGCGAATCCGATTTCGCCACCTGCTGAGCCAATGTTGAGGCTGCTTTCGCAACCTCCATCACATAGAACGGCTCTATCTTTTGCGCACGTCCCGAAATTCTCATTGGCTCGCTGCAATGCGCTTGGCAGTCGCCGCTTTCACTGCAACCTTGCCACCTGCCTTATCGGCGTTCACCTCGGCACCGCGCAGGGTTGGTGCCAGCCCATTGAGCACGCCATTAACATATTTATGGCCATCGGTTCCGCCAAATTCCTTGGCCAACTCAACACACTCGTTGATCACTACACGCCAGGGCACGTCCAGGCAATGCTTGAATTCATAGGCGCCAATCCACATAACGCCATGTTCCACGGGCGATATTTCCGCAAGGGGGCGATCCAGAAACGGCGCAATCAGTGTGTCCAGCTCTACCGCGCCGGCAACGCATCCATGGAGCAAGGCGTCAAAGTGTGCTGAATCAGCCTTGTTGAACCCTGCCAGATCGCGGGTAAAGGCATCCACGTCGGAAATGTCGTTGCGACCAACCAGGCTTTGGTAGAGCCCCTGTAAGGCAAACTCCCGCGAACGGCTACGGTTGGATTTGCTGCCCGCTTTGCGCGCGCCTGTGCTGGTGAGCCCGGTTCGTGACTGGCGGGGAGGGCGTTTTTTGGTGGTGTCTGGCTTGTGGTCAGTCATCAAAAAGATTCCATCAGATTGGCCATCTCAACCGCGACACGCGCTGCGTCACGCCCTTTTTCAGTCTTGCGTGCGATCGCCTGTTCCAGGTTTTCTGTGGTCAAAATGGCATTGGCAATTGGCACTTCATAGTCCAGCGACACTCTGGTGACGCCGGCGCCAGACTCATTTGCAACCAGTTCAAAGTGATAGGTCTCCCCGCGGATGATGCACCCAACAGCAATCAGGGCGTCATATTTAATTTTCTTGGCCATGGCCTGCAAGGCGACCGGAATTTCCAGAGCCCCCGGCACAATGACGTGTGCGATGTACTTCTCACGCACGCCCAAGGCCAACAGCTCGGCGATGCATGCCTGCGCCAATGCGTTTGTGATGGGTTCGTTGAACCGCGCCTGCACAATGCCGATAGACAGTTTGTTGCTGTCAATTCGGCTCTCGGTGAAATCGGGGGTGCCCTTGTCGGCTCCAAACATGATGTGATCCTGTTCCTGTTGCAGATTATTTTCGGAGTTCCGGAGAGATATAGCTAACGATTTCGAGTCCGTATCCCATCATGCTGGGCATCCGTCTCGGCGTACCCATCAGCTTCATTTTATGAACGCCGCATTCGCGAATGATCTGTGCGCCAATGCCATAGGTTCGAAGGTCCATTCGGCCACGCTCCGGGCCGTGGCTGGGGCGGGCTGTGCCTTCAAATTGCGCAAGCAGCTGCGAGGCGCTTTCGCCGCAATTGAGTAAAACGACCACGCCTTTTCCCCCGGAAGCAATGCTGGCCAGTGCAGAGTCAAGGCTCCAGGAATGCATGGAGCGGCTCACCTCCAGAGCATCAAGCACAGACAAAGGCTCATGCACGCGGACGGGTACCTCATCAGCATCTGAAAACGTGCCCATTAGCAGGGCTATATGTACACCACCACTGGGCTTGTCTTTGAAAGCCAAGGCCGTAAATTCGCCGAACGATGTCGTCAGTGGGCGGGAGCCAATTTTCTCTACCAGCGTCTCGGTCCGGCTGCGGTGTTCGATCAAATTTGCAATCGTGCCGATTTTGAGGCCATGTTGAGCAGCAAATAGCTGCAGATCGGGCAGACGGGCCATCGTGCCATCGTCCTTCATGATCTCGCAGATAACGGACGAGGGGCTGCAGCCAGCCATTTTGGCCAAGTCGCAGCCGGCCTCCGTGTGGCCGGCGCGCATGAGCACGCCACCGTCAACTGCCTGTATCGGGAACACATGGCCGGGCTGAACGATATCGTTTGCCACAGCGTGCGGCGCGACAGCTGTCTTCACCGTTAACGCACGGTCTGCAGCGCTGATGCCCGTGGTCACTCCCTCGGCAGCCTCAATGGACGCGGTAAATGCCGTGCCGTATTTGGTGCCATTTCGGCTCGCCATGGGTGGCAGTTTGAGCAGTTCGCAGCGCTCACGTGTGAGCGTGAGGCAAATCAGACCACGCCCAAATTTGGCCATGAAGTTGATGGTCTCTGGCGTGACGTGGTCTGCGGCCACAACCAGATCACCCTCGTTCTCCCGGTCCTCTTCGTCAATCAAAATGACGATTCGACCGGCCTTCATGTCTGCCACGATGTCGGCCACCGGAGAGATCGCTACCGGCGCCAACGCGGGTACGGGCTGCAGGGGGGTTACGTTTAAAGTCATATCTATAAGGTGCAGTAAATTCAGCAATCAAAGCGTTGTTTGATGCAGGTTGGTCAGTGACAGCATGCGTTCGACATACCGTGCGATGGTGTCAATTTCAAGGTTGACCACTGAACCGGACGTCAATTCCCCCAGTGCAGTGCTGTTGACCGTATGGGGAATCAGATTGATGCTGATCTCACAACCTGTAGCCACGTCATTCACCTGGTTCACTGTGAGGCTGACCCCGTTGACAGTGATGGAGCCTTTGTAAGCGAGAAACCGGGCAAGGTCTTTCGGGGCTATAACCCTCAGCTCCCAGCTTTCGCCGACTTGGACAAAATGTGAGACTAAGCCTACGCCATCCACGTGACCAGATACCAAATGGCCACCCAACCGGTCGCTGGCGCGCAATGCCTTTTCGAGGTTGACTCGACCCGTTTGGGCGAGTCCAGAAGTTTTCGAAAGTGATTCAGCCGAAACATCAACGGTGAACGCTGGCTTGGCCAAGTCTAAAGAAGTCACTGTCATGCATGCGCCGTTTAGCGAAATGCTGTCGCCCAAGCCGACGTCGTCAAGATAGCCGACAGGACAAGCTATGGTCAGGCGATTGCCGTAAGTTGAAGCGCTGCCAATGGCATGAATGGCGGCGATGCGCCCCACGCCGGTGATGATTCCGGTGAACATGGGGGTATTTTCGCAGGGAAATGCAGCAATCACATGCCGCGTGAGAAATGTTGCGCCCTAAAACTGATCTCGACCGGGTATTCGAGCCACGATGCGCAAGTCCGGCCCGATCATCAGGGTGGATTTGAACTCCAGCGGCACCGCTGTAGCCAGATTGGTCAGTGGCCCGAAATGCGCGAAGTCGCGCCCCTGACCAATCAGCTTGGGCGCCAGATACACGAGAAACTCGTCCACCAACCCTTCGCGGATGAAGGATCCGTTTAGTTTGCTGCCGGCCTCGACGTGAAGTTCGTTTATCTCTCTTTGGGCCAGATCCGCAAGCATGGCTGTCAAATCTACCTTTTCACGTGTTTGGACCATTTGGCCCGGCAGATAGATGACGGTGGCACCGAGGGCCTCCAGAGCCTTTTTCTTGGAATCATTTTGAACAGCCGCGTAGATGAAAATTGTGCGACCAGCTGTAAACAGACGGGCGT
>JAHEBY010000146.1 GCA_024642025.1 Comamonadaceae bacterium
GGCGGAAGGCCTGCTCAAACGCCCGGAAGGTCAGGCTATCGGTGGGCGCAAGATGCAGGAAAACCTGCGCACGCTTCGCGAGCAATGGAAGCAGACCGACCAGGGCGGCGTGCCCAATCATGCCTTGTGGAAGCGTTTCGATGAAGCTTGCAACGGGGCCTACAAAGTGGTGGAGGCCTGGCTCGAAAAAGTCAAATCCGAAGCGGCAGAAAACCGCGCACAGCGCCTCGCATTGATTGAAGAGGTGAAGGTTTGGGCTGCCGACAATGCCACCGCAAAAGATGGCGACTGGAAAGGGTTCAACCGCATCCTGCATCAGTTCGGTGACCGTTGGCGCGAGGCCGGGCATCTGGGAGAAAAGGCCTTTGCTGAAATGCAGCCGCTATGGAAAGAGGCCATCGGCACTGCTGCGGCCCCGTTGGAAGCCGTTCAGGCGCAAAGTCTGGTTCAGCGCCACGCCATGATCGAAGAGGCCAAGGTGCTGGGTGCGGCGCCGGTGCTGCATATCGACGGCGTGCGGCTTTTGCAGCAGCGCTGGCAGGAACAGGCCCATACCGTGCCCATGGATCGCCGGCAGGAGCAAAAGCTGTGGGATGCCTTTCGCAAGCCAATTGACGACGCATTTAATCGAAAAACGGCAGAGCGTGAAAAAGCTAACGCAGCCTTGGGCGAGCGTGATCGTGCGGTGCTGGAGGCTGCAAAAGCGCTGGAGGCGGCCAATGCCGCGGGCGACGCTGCGCACATCCGCAGTGCGATGACCGCACTGGACGCTGCGCTGCATGGACAGGCGCAAGCTCGCGCCGATGTTGCGAATTCTGCGTCAAAAGAGGCATTAGCCCTCGTCGATAATACGAATTCAGCTACTGATAACGTAGCAAAACTGGATGGCAGTGAATCGGCCCATGACGGGAGTCCGGCTGCATCAGCTGCCGAAACCGCGGGTACAGAGCCGGAAGGCGGGCCTGCTCCTGCTCCTGCGCCCGCGCCCGCTCCACGAAAACCGGTTGTGGCCATGCGAGGCGACGACCGCCCTGGCATGAAAAAGGAAACCCCTGCGGCGCCGGGTCGCGGCAAGTTTGGCGATCGCAAGGACGCAGCACGGCCACCCCGGGGTGATCGGCCGCAGCGCACAGACGATCTTGGCCCCCGCACAGATCGACCATACGCTGGCGGAGGTACCGGGCCGGCGGCACCCCGACTGGGTGACTCGGCTTTCAGGGCCCAACGAGACGCGATGGAGCACGCCCAGCACGCGCTGCGGAAACTGGCGGCACAAGCCCACGGGGAGGCTGTGGGTCAGTTGCTGGAAGCGTGGGAAAAGCGCGATCCAGCAAAAATCCCCTCTGTGCAGGAACTGGGCAGTGGTGTGAAAGCTGCGACTCGATCCGCCTGGGCTCAGGCGCTTGGTGCCAGCAATGGGAAGGACAGTCCGACCGCTTTGCTGCGGCTGGAAATGGCTGCAGAAGCACCAACCCCGGCTGCCTATCTGGATGCCCGCCGGGCGCTGCAACTGCAGCTCTTGACCCGGCGCAACGATCCCGCGCCAGGTCAAACTTGGGAAGCAGATACGGCCCAGGTACTGGCGGGTAATTTTGATGCCGATCAGGCCCGCCGGCTGCAAACAGTGCTCAAAGTGCTGCTGAAGCGGTAGTGCCGGAAATCTCGCGGTTGGGTTGAATTAAGTCAGCCGTATCCGCTGCGGTCGAATGGCGGTGCCGGGCTTTTTACCCGACTCTGCCTGATCCAACGTCAGACGGAGGGCTTCAGCGCGCGGCGGCTTGTGTGCCAGGTCCCAGTCAGTCATCACGTAGCGCTGGGCGCCGTCGCCCAAGTCATGGCAGGCAGGGCGGTGCGTATGGCCGTGGATCATGACCTCGGCGTTGGCAGACCTCAACCAGGCTTTAGCCAGGGTGCGGTCGACGTCGGCATAGTTTCTGTCGGGGTCGTCGCGTTTTCTGGCCTCACTTTGATGGCGAATATCCCGGGCGATTGCCGTGCGCTTGTCCAACGGCATGGCCAGGAAGGCAGATTGCCAGGCGGGGCTTCGCACCTGTTCGCGAAATTGCATGTACTCCACATCGCTAAGGCATAGCGCATCGCCATGGGTGAGTAACCACCGCTGTCCGGAGAACTCGAAAGTGGTCGGATCGGCCAACAGCGTTGCCGTGCACCTCTCCATCAATGTCGGGCCCATCAGGAAATCCCGATTGCCATGCATTACATAAACACTCAGGCGCTGGCTTGCCGCGTGCAACACGTCGACGCATGCCGACTCAAAGGTGGTCGCATCTCCAATGGCATCGTCACCCACCCACACTTCGAACAAATCGCCGAGGACGAAAACGGCGTTGGCCGGCGTGGTCGCCATGTATTGACGCCACGCCTCAAATGTTTCGGGCTCGGCCGCCTCCAGATGCAGATCAGATATGAAGTCCACCACCCGCCAGGTGGAGGGTGCCTGCAACACCGGCCAGCTTTGGGCGGTGGTCATCGGCTCACCACGCCGGACGTCTAGATGGCGACGGCTTTTTCAATGATGACGTCTTCTGCCGGCACGTCATCGTGATAGCCCTTGCGACCGGTCTTGACCGTCTTGATCTTATCGACAATGTCGGTGCCGGCAATAACCTTGCCAAACACCGCGTAGCCCCAGCCTTGAGCCGATGGCGCGGTGTGGTTCAAAAACCCGTTGTCGGCGACGTTGATAAAGAACTGTGCCGTGGCCGAATGTGGGTCACCCGTACGCGCCATGGCGACGGTGTAGTTGTCGTTCTTGAGGCCATTGTTGGCTTCGTTGGAGATGGGCGCATCGCCTTTTTTCTCTTTCATGCCGGGCTCCATGCCACCGCCCTGAATCATGAAGCCCGGGATCACGCGATGAAATATCGTGTTGTTGTAGTGCCCCTTGGCAACGTAGCTGAGGAAGTTCTCAACAGTTTTGGGCGCTTTGGTGGCGTCCAGCTCGAGAGTGATGGCGCCGTGACCAGCAATGTGTAGTTCAACTTGTGGATTGCTCATGTTTTATTTGACCAGGTTGGCCGAGTTGATAAGGATTGGAGTTTTTGGAACATCTGATGGAAACGGGCCGCCAGCCCCGGTGGGGGTGCTCTTCATTTTATTGATGACGTCCATGCCACTGACCACTTTGCCGAAAACCGTGTAGCCGAACAATTGTGGGGCATTGATGAGGTTTGCACGCGGCGTGTTTTCGTAAACCCGCCCCTGATATTCGAACTTGGGCACAGGGTCGCCAGGTGGAATCAATGTGGGATCCAGGAAGGCGTTGTCTTTGACATTGATGAAGAACTGGGCGGTTGCGGAATTTGGATCATTGGTGCGGGCCATGGCCAGCGTCCCAAGGACATTGCGGGAACCACCTTTTTCAAGTGCATCCCGACCTTCATGCGCAACCGGCGGGCGGTTTTTTTTCTCGATGTATTTCGCGTCATAGCCACCGCCTTGCACCATGAAGTTATCTATCACTCGATGAAAAATCGTGCCGTCGTAATGCTTGTCCTTGACGTATTGCAGAAAGTTGTCAACAGTCTTGGGCGCCTTGTCGGGGTAGACCTCGACCACAAAGTCTCCTGCCGTGGTAGAAAATTTGACTTTGGGAGGGTCCAGTGCCAACGCGCTTTCAGAAAACCCAAACGAAACTGTCGCAAGAATCCCCGATACGAATGACATGGCGACGCGCCGGGACATCAGCCTGGCCGGATGGCCCGACGCCGTCATCAGACTTGAATTCATCCAATTACTCCTTCAAAGAAAATCTTCCAGCGGTTGCCTTCGCGCACCCAATATTGGCGCTTGATGGGTCCAAATTGCGTGCCCTCCGGGACTTCGCCAAAAGTCACCACCATGGTGTCGGAGGCATCTTTCCAGCTCAGGTAGGACACGTCTTTGAGTTGAATGGGGCGCCCCTTGAGTTTGGCAATTTCGGTGCGCAGAGATGGCGCCCACTGATCCAGTGTCTTGCCATAACTCTTGAAATCCGGAGTGTAAAAATCGAGCAATTTTGAAAAATCGCCGCTTGACTTGGTTCGCTGCCACGCCTGCAAGACATCCTCAAATGGCTTGCCTTCGGCTTGCACCACTTTGGAGGGGACCCATTTCAAGTGGGCCGCGATGACGACTGGCGTGGTCCGGATCTCAACTGAGCTGGATATGTGATCAAGGTCAGGATTGGCAAGCACGACGCATCCATCTGTGGCCAATGGTGCCCGCGCAAACTGGTCGGGCGGCGCACCGTGCAACCAGATTCCGCCTCCGGTCTTTCCGCGCTTGGTATCCAGCATATTGGGGTAGTTGATGGGAAGGGCACCACTACCGTAAAAATCTCTCAGGCTCTTGGGATTCAGATTGCTGGTGATGAAGTAGACCCCCAATGGCGTGCGTTGATCGCCTTCCAGGGACTTCTCGGTGCCCAGTTTTCCCACAGACACGTAATAGTCGCCCAGAAGATGAAGTCCGCTTGATGTATTCTCAAACAGGTAGAGGCGGGCTCGAGATGTGTCAATGGCAATCGCATGCTTGTTGCGCGCAGACAATGCCAGAAACTGCGTCGGAATCGTGCCCGCTGCAGGACGATCTTTAACAGCATTGATGCGCAGTCTGGACTCATCACGCAAGTCAGACAAAGCGGGCGCAGCGGCCTCAGCCACGTCTACCGGGACGTCGCCAAAGGATTGAACAGGACGCATGCGGGCGTTCAACAAATCTCCGTAGGCGAGCTGGGCCAGCGGAAATGTGGGGTAGTCATGCACCAGTTTTTCAACCTTGTTCAGTGCATCACGGTTTTGTCCGTGCGCTGCCAGACGGTACACTTCCAGTAGCCGCGCCTCTGCTGCGCCGGGGATTTCAGGCGGGCTGTTGGCAACTCGCCCGCGTGCAGCTGCACAGGCGCTCGCAACCACCAGCAGCGTACCAGCTGCCCAGAGACTCGCGTTACGTTTGCGTTTCATCGTGCCTCCAGCTGAATAGAGGTCTTTAAAGCGGAACGTCTGCCGCTCAACCGCCGGTACTTTCCCGAACGATCAGCCAACGTTCTCCCACCTTGACCATGTCGAGTGTTTTGCGGCTAGACACAGAAAGTGAATCTGACTTGTAAAACTGGCGGAATTTTGCAATGGCTTTGTCCGAGTTGATCGTGACCGATAAATCCTGCAAGGTCACGCTGATGTTGGACTTGCCAACGATGCGTGCACGCCGCTCAGCCTCCCAATCGGCACGCGCCTGATTCCCGGGTGGATCAAAGGCCTTGCCGTAAGCCCCGAGGTATGCCGGCATATCCTGTTTGGACCATGCAGTTGCCCAGCTGCGAACCGCAGCCTCAGCCTCTTTGCGTTCGTCACCTGGCGTAGTTGCTGCAGGTGCCGCCGGTTTGACAGGGGCAGCCGCGGCGACTACTGGCGCTGCGGGTTTCGTAACAGGAGCCGGTGCTGCGACAGGAGCCGGTGCGGGAGCCGCCGGCGCTACCGCCGTCGTTGTTGCATTTGTCGCTGGAGTCGTCGGCGATGAAGGGGCCGCGCCGGCCGGGCGTTGCCCTTTAGTGGCGGGCGCAAACAGCTCGCGAATCAGGGCCAGTTTGGGCGCAACAGCCGGGTTGTTGCTGTCTAGCTGCAGCGCTTTGTTATAGGCCTGGCTTGCCAGCCTTGCATAGACATCGCCCAGGTTTTCGTGGGCAGTCGCGTAACTTGGATTGGTGCGGATAGCCATCTCCAGCGCGGTGCGCGCTTTGTCAAACTGGCTTTGGCCTGCATACAAAACGGCCAGATTGTTGTATGGCTCTGGCAACTCCGGAAAATCTTCGGTGAGTTTGGTAAACGAGGAGATCGCCTCATCTGTCTTGCCAGAATCACGCTGAATGACGCCTTTGAGAAAGCGCATTTGCGGATCACGTGGCTTGCCTGCGAGATAGCTGTCAGCCTTCGCCAACGCCTCAGGCAGTTTCCCAGCCCTGACCAACTGCGACACGTCGGCATACTCGTCAGCGAAAGCATGGGTCGTGATCAGGCAAGCAGCTGCTGCAATCAACCGCAGGCATTTGGAAAAATGGGTGCTCGCGTGCTTCATAAACTATTTGAGTTGATGTCCCCCAAAAGTCTGGCGCAAGGGGGCTCGTTGGGGTTATATACTGGACTTCATTGTAGCCTAGGGGTGGTCCATCCGGGGCGCAACACCCCGTCTAATCCCCAGTACGACTGCATCCAGCCAATTCATGAGTTTGCGCATCCACAACACGCTATCGCGCGGCATTGAGCCGTTTGAGCCGATTGAACCGGGGCATGTGCGCATGTACGTTTGCGGCATGACGATTTACGACCTGTGCCATATCGGCCACGCGCGCATGATGATGGCTTTTGATGTGGTGCAACGCTGGCTCAAGAGTAGTGGCTATCGCGTGACGTATGTGCGTAACATTACCGATATCGATGACAAGATCATCAAGCGATCTGTCGAGCGTGGCATCAGCATTCGCGCGCTAACCGATGAAATGATTGCCGCCATGCACGCGGATATCGCACTGCTGGGCATTGAGCCGCCG
>JAHEBY010000147.1 GCA_024642025.1 Comamonadaceae bacterium
GCAAGAAAATAGGGTGCTGGCGTCCTGGGTAGCGTGCGACTGCGCGACCCAGGTGGCGAGACTTAAATCAGACCGCTAAACATGTAGATCTGCCCGAAAAAGGCTTGCGGACGGGGGTTCAAATCCCCCCAGCTCCACCACTTATCGAATGCCCAACCCTTCGGGGTTGGGCTTTTTTCTGATCGAAATGCCCGTGTTAGTGCGTTTTTGTACGATGCCTTGGCGAGCGTCACTTGCTTCAGACAGTCGATTTCAACCTGGTTGCACCTCTTTGTCTTCGACTTCCGGCCGCATTCCGTGGAACTATCGCCATGGCCGGCTACATGAGCTCAACCCGGCACAGCCATGTTGACAAGTCCGTCCATCCATAGGGGGATGGCGGTAGCCAGCATGGGCTTGGCAAAGAAGAAACCCTGCACACAGTCACATCCCAATTCCTGCAGTCTGGCTACTTGAAGCTGGGTTTCAGCGCCTTCAGCAATGGTATGTAGACCCAAGGCCTCCGCCAGCGTAATGATCGCCTTGACGATCGACATGTCAGAGTTATTTATACAAATGTTGTCTACAAAGCATTTATCGATCTTTAGACAGTCAATTGGCAGGCGGTGTAACTGTCCAAGCGATGAATAGCCCACGCCAAAATCATCGACCGCGACCGAAATCCCCGTGGCGCGCAGCGCGGAAAGCATTTGCAACGCTTCAACGCCGTCTGTGATAAGTGCAGACTCGGTGATTTCAATTTCCAGGCGCTGAGGTTCCAAGCCGTAGCGGGCGAGAAGTGCCGCGACTTCATCAACAAGGTCCGGGTACAGTTCTTTGGCAGACACATTTACTGTGACGTGGGGCACAGAAAGCCCGTCTGCATCCCACTTGGCCAGTTGTGCTAATGACTTGCTCAGTACTTGTTTAGTGATCGCGTGGATCAGTCCCCGCTCCTCCGCCAGGGGTATGAACTGTGCGGGGCCGACCAAGCCTCGCGTGGGGTGGTTCCATCGTACCAGCACTTCCATTCCGCATAACCGGCGATCAATGAGGGTAATTTGAGGCTGGAAATGGATCTCGAATTCGTCCCGCTCGATGGCATCTCGCAATTCACCGATATGCATCAGGGCGACGTGCGCTTCCAGGTCCATCTCGGTCCGGTATAGACAAGTCTGCCCGCCACCCGCCTTCTTTGCCTCATACATGGCCATGTCGGCGTGTTGAAGAAGACTGTCTGCGGTATCGCCATGTTCGGGAAACATCGCAATGCCGACGCTGGCACCCAGCCGCATCCTGTGTCCCGCAATTTCAAGTGGCTCATCAAGTGCGGAACAGAGCTTTTCGCCAAGCTGTCGGGCTTGTGCTGCAGAGGTGACGTGCGGGAGAATCAGGGCGAATTCATCACCACCGAGCCGTGCCACAGTGTCCGCTTCACGTACAGCCGCCAACAGGCGGCTGGTGCCGATGATCAGGGCTTCGTCGCCTGCGCCATGGCCCAAGGTGTCGTTGATGAGTTTGAAGCGGTCCATGTCAAGAAACATGACTGCAATAGGGGTACCCAGGCGTGACGCTGCCTTCGTTTGATGCTGTAAACGGTCCAAAAATGTCGTGCGATTTGGTAAGCCAGTCAAAGCGTCTCTTGTTGCAAGATGGTGAATTTGTAGTTCTGCCTGCTGACGACGAGCCACTTCACGCTCCAATGTGATGACCCGTTTGCGAAGCTCCAGCTCACTAATCACACTCTGCGCGACGGTCGTGAGTGCGCGATGCTGAAACTTGGTTAATTGACGGGGGACGGTGTCCAGTACGCACAGCGTTCCAAGAGACTCTCCGGACGGCAAAACCAAAGGTACGCCCGCATAAAACCGTAAATAGGGTTCACCCGTGACCATAGGGTGTTCTCGAAATCGATCGTCTTCCTGCGTATCGTGAACCTCCATCAATTGGTCCTTGAGAATTGCGTTGGCACAAAACGCCATGGAGCGAGATGACTCATTCACTGCCATTCCGTGTTGTGACAAAAACCATTGCCGGTGCTCGTCAAGGAGACTGATCATAGCCATAGGTGTTTGTGCGATATCCTGCGCCAGCCTGCGCAGGTCGTCATATATTTCCTGCGCAGGTGTATCCAGCAGGTGCACGTCTTTTAGGGCATTCATCCGGATTGAATGGTCTGAGGGTGGCTGCGGCAGCCAGCTCATGAGATGATTTAGACAGGTCTGGGTTTCAAGCGTCTTGTCGTAAAACCCGGATATGCCCAGATTTCTGCACGCTTCGCGCAGCCCAGAACTTGTATTGTTGGTCAACACCAATACTCGGGCGATATTTCCGGATGAGCGAATGCGGCCCAAGACGTTTAGTCCGCTTCCTGGAGATAGTTGGAGATCCAGCAGGATCACGTCCGGGTTTTTTCGTTCAATCAACGCGATGGCTTGCCGCTCGTCGCCAGCTGTGCCGACGATCTCAAAACGTGGGTGAGTTGAAATGATGCGTACCAGTTGAGTGAGTATCAACTCGGAGTCTTCAACGATCACCAATTTCATGACGCCGGTCCTTGCGGAATACACATGCATGAAGTTTCTATTGCTTGGGCCAGGGGCGTAAGAGGTGCTGTCCGATCCTTATGTAAGACTAATCTTTTGTTCGAGTAGGACGTTTCCTACAGGCGTTGCGCCCCATGCTCAAGTCAATTGATGCTGTTCACAGTAGCGGGCAATGTCAATATTGCTGGAAAGCCCCATCTTTTCGAGTATGCGGGTTCGGTATGTGCTGATCGTTTTTGGGGACAAGTGCATGGTGGTTGCGATATCACTGACCCGCTGGCCAGAGGCCAACAACACCATGACCCGGTATTCCTGGGGCCCAAGAAGTTCGTGCGGGGTGTGGGACGGTGAACCAGAAGCTGCAATCTCTGCCAGAAAATCTGCTAGCGATGCGGTGATGTAGCGGCCACCGGTCAGTACTTTTTGAATTGCGCCAACCAGCTCTTCAGCAGCGTGTGACTTGCTCAAATAGGCGGATGCACCCAGCTTAAGCACCCGCTGCGCGTAGGCAGCTTCCTGATTCAGACTAAGCACCAGCATTCTCGTGGCCGGGGATGCTCGCCGCAACTGGGCTACGGACTCCACGCCTGTTGCGTCAGGCAAATTCAAATCGACGATGGCTACATCAAATTCGTCCCTGCTTGCCATTGAGAGGGCCTGCGCTAGGGAGTCAGCTTCGCGGATACGTGCAATTGGCCAATGCTGCGTTATCAGCTGGCGCACACCAAAACGGAACAATGGGTGATCTTCAACCAGCAGGACGTTCACAGTGCTTCGGCCTCACTGCACGGCAATGGCAACCGAATTTCCACCAGCGTGCCCTGTCCGGGATTGGTCTGAATTGAACACACGCCCCCCATCAGGCTGGCGCGCTCCTGCATGCTGCGCAATCCCATTGATCCAATCCGGATATTGGCGGGGTCAATGCCACTACCATTGTCTTTAATCGAAAACACATATATGTCCATCTCCGTCTGGCCACAGATTGCAATTTCAGACGCGCGCGCATGACGCAAGATGTTGGTGCAGGCTTCTTGTGTCACGCGAAAAAACATCAGTTTTTGCGGGCCCGACAAAACATCTTCGTTTTCAATTTGCACTGAATAGCTCAATGAACTGCTTTGCTTGAGATCATCGGTGAAGTGCGACAAGGCAGCAGACAAACCGAGGTCATCCAGCAACGGCGGCCGCAACTCGGCGGTGATACGTCGCGCGCTCTTTACCCCAATTTCCAGTGCCTGGGTTAGGGCCCGATCCTGCTCCAGGGCCAGGCGGTTGGGCGGCATGGACTTGAAAATCAGTTGAATTGCTGTAAAGACCTGACCGATTTGATCGTGAACTTCCCGCGAGATTCTTCGCCGCTCCTGTTCAATGGCGTGGTCCTGTTCTGCAGCAAAGTTGTGCAGACGGGCGTTGGCTTCCGACAGCTCAGTAGTTCGGGTGGCAACTTTCATTTCAAGATTGGCGTTGCTGGTGCGAAGTTCGGCTTCGAGGCCCATGCGCACGGCTCGCTCCCGAATGATGAGCAGGACAATGCTGACCGAAAGCATCGCAGTAAGGGCGGACACTGCCGCGGTCACGAGTTGAGAGTGCTGCTGGATTCGCTTAACTTCAGCGTTAATCGCCTCAATGCGCTGTAGCTGAAAGTTGCTCAATACCGCGAAATTGACCCGTATCGCGTCCATGCTCGCCTTACCTGCGTTAAATAGCTGGAGGTTGTTGATGGCCTCTGCGTCGAGCTTTTGACGACTCGCGATTACCTCAGAAGCCAGAAGCAGTCGCTCGGCAAATAACTGATCCATTGAACCCCATGAAAAGTTACTTGGACCAGAGGTTTGCAGCGCTTCTTTCAAAGCCGGGTAAGACGTGGCCAGTTTGGCAACGCCATCGTGGTATGGCTCCAAATAGGCTTTCTCACCGGTAATGACAAACCCGCGCGACCCGGTTTCAACGTCCTTGAACTCTGACAGAACCTCTGTAATGTGATTCAGCGCGGCCCATGCGCGCCCACGCTGCAGGGTAACCTCAGAAACTTTGGTCAAATTTGCATAAGCAGACCAGGACGAAATCAATACGCCGAGAGTGGACACTGCAATCGCCGTCAGGACGAGCCTTATATACCGAGACGGTCTAGCAGCGGACTTTTCGGGTACGGGGCTGTGGTCAATACTTGCAGCATTGGGCATTGCAGGAATGTACCCGCAAAGTGTCAAACAACAGGTATTTTTTGGCTGCAAATTGGCGGTGTTTTTCAATCACATTTCGAATGCAAAATTTAGGTTCTCCGCAGCTCATGGCCTATTTTCTTTGTGCCAAGCTGCGATGTCGGTTTTGGAGGGGTTGAATTGGCGGCTGGATCAGCCCTTTCCGCGACATGCTCGTATCATCACCGTATGTGTTCGAACTACCGGCCCGTGAGTCACTCCGACCACTTACTGTCCTATTTTGGCGTGTCGCGCGAGCAGCATGAAGTGCCGGTGGACGTGTGGCCGCTTGGCATTGCCCCATTTATTCGTCTGGCCGAAGATGGCTCGGGGAACAAAGTTATTGATGATGGCGTGTTTGGCCTGTTGCCGGCTTTTGCCACCGAAATGGCGGCGGGTCGCCGAACCTACAACGCCCGTTCTGAGACCGTGGCTGTCAAGCCCAGTTTTCGCGAGGCATGGAGCAAAGGGTGGCGTTGCATCATTCCAGTGGATTCCTTTTACGAGCCCTGCTGGGAGACCGGCAAGGCCGTGAGATGGCGGGTCCAGCAGCCGGGATCACACCCCATGGGTCTGGCCGGTATTTACCGCAAGTGGACAGGTCCGGATGGCCACGCGCAGTTTACTTTTTCGATGCTGACCGTCAATGCCGACGGTCACCCCGTCATGACGAGGTTTCATCGCCCAGAGGACGAGAAGCGCATGGTGGTGATTCTTGCCGAGGCAGACTATGCGCAGTGGTTGTCCTGCCAGGTTGAGGAAGCGCCGTCGTTTCTTCTGCAATGGCGTGGCCCGCTCGAGGCTGCACCATCACCCTTGCAGCCCAAGGCAGTTAAAAGCCGGCGGGCGCCGCTGGTATCCGATGGCCAACCAGTCAGTGGCCAGTTGTTTTGACGCCTTCAGGCACGGCGTTGATGGCTTGCGCCTTCGGCAATCTCGGCTTATTGCAGGCTCGCCATACGGCTGTCCAGCGGCGCGGTGAAGGAGTCCTGTTGCCAGTTGGTAATCGGAGGGGCAGATGGTCGAGAATCCAGTTCAGACGTGGAGTCACTGAATGCAATGTCACCAGGATTGGAAGACCGCGGCGTCGCGACGCGTCTGCGGCTTATGGTGGCCTGCAGGTTGGACCTTGTGGTTTTGAATTGGGAATCGTAACGCTCGCGCTCCTGCGCGGCGGCTTGCAGGCTTTTGTCCACAATGAAGCCGCTGCGTATCTCAGACACGCTGGGCATGTGGTCGGGGTCTACCACCCAGTAACCGATCCCGGTTTGCGTCAACAGTGAATGCTTGAGGGTCTGGTTTCCAAGGGAAAGCCCGAGCGGGCCCGGCACGTCGACACAGCCAATAACAATGCCTTCGGCGTTACAGATAGTGAAGGTGCAGTAGACGCCGGCCAAGAGCGTAAACCAATGTTGTCCCTGGTCCTTTCGCTCAGGCATGGTGAACCGCGTGACGGGAATCTTCACCATGACATGGTGGTCAAGAAACGCGCGAACCAGCCAGCGCCAGACGCGGCGCTCCTTGCTGTTGACCAACGCCCGCAAGGCGATGGGCCATTGCCTTGGAATGCGGCGTTTGGAGGCAACAAGCCGGTTGGTGCGCCAGCGCTGCAATAGGACGCCCAGCACCAATCCGGCGATTAGCGCCATGCCAGCCCATAGAGCAGTCCAAATATGTTGCACCAAAGCCAATCCGAGTTGCACTGGGGAAAAGTGTAACCAGAAATATCAGATCCTTTACACCTTGCGCTGTGCGGAAATGCCGGGAAACGCGACTTTCACACGGTATTTCTGCACAAGGCACATGAGGA
>JAHEBY010000148.1 GCA_024642025.1 Comamonadaceae bacterium
AATGACCGTATCAACGCCGGTGCCATAAAGGAAGGCCCCCACGCGATTCCCGTGACGCGTAATCAGACGCGCCAGCGTGGCAACAAATTCAACTGAAACGTCCTTTTTACGCTGCTCTCCGGAGCCGAAGTCTACCGACAAACTCAAGTCAAGCAAAAACCAGGCGGTCATTTCCCGATCTTCAGTGAACACACGCACATGAGGCGTCTGCAGGCGGGCGGTAACGTTCCAGTCGATGTGGCGGACATCGTCATGATGCTGATATTCACGCAGGTCCGCCAAGTCCAGGCCGGTACCGCGCAGCAAAGTGCGGTAATCGCCCTGCAGCATGCCATCAAGGCGACGGATAACGGTCCACTCAAGCCTCTTTAGCATCTGCTCCGCGTGGTGCGCGTCACCACTCAAGGCAGTGTGCAGGTTCTGTAATTCCTGTACAGGGGCAGTTTCAGCCGCCGTGTTTGTTTTGAAAAGCCCAAACATTTTCAGCAAAATAGTTCAGAACTAGTGGTGTCAAGCCCGATTAGGCAGCCATTTTTTCGTGTTCCAGCGGCTTTGCCGGTGGCGGAATCTTTGCCATGATCCTGGTTGTGATCGTATCCGCCGTTATGCCCTCCGATAATCCCTCATATGACATTGACAGGCGATGTCGCAGGACATCGGGAACCAGTTCCGTCATGTCTTGCGGCAACACGTAAGTACGTCCACGCAGCATTGCCAAAGCGCGCGCACCTTCAGTCAGATTGATGGTCGCCCGCGGGCTGGCGCCAAATGTGATGAATCTGGCCAAGTCCTTTAATCCGTGCTTTTCAGGGTTTCGCGTGGCAGACACCAGTTTGACGGCATATTGAATCATTGATGGGTCAACATAAACCTCCCTGCAGGCTTTCTGCAAGGCACCGAGTTGATCGATGGACGCGACTGCGTTGACGGCTATGGGGGGTCCAGTGACACGCTGGACGATGACAAATTCTTCGTCGTCTGTAGGATAGTCCACCAACACTTTCATCATGAATCGGTCCACCTGTGCTTCGGGAAGCGGATAGGTGCCTTCGGTTTCAATGGGGTTTTGCGTGGCCATGACCAGAAATGGAGTGGGCACCCTGTGGGTTTCACCGGCAATGGTGACCTGTCGCTCCTGCATCACTTCCAGCAACGCACTCTGTACTTTCGCAGGCGCTCGGTTAATTTCGTCTGCCAATAGTAAATTGGTAAATACAGGGCCTAAGGCAGTGCTGAATTCCCCGGTCTTCTGGTTGAAGACGCGGGTACCAATCAGGTCGGCCGGTACGAGATCAGGTGTGAACTGAATTCTTTTGAAACTGCCATGTACGGTATTGGCAAGTGTTTTGACGGTCAGGGTCTTAGCCAGCCCCGGCACGCCCTCTACCAGGAGATGTCCTTGCGCCAGGATGGCGACCATCACCCGCTCCAAAAAGACGTCTTGCCCCACGACGATTCGTTTGACCTGATAAAGAATCTGTTCCATGAGCTCTGCGGTATCTGCGCTTGTCGTATTCGGGTTCGCTGTTTGTTCCATGGCTCAAATCCTCTCTCTCAAAATGGGTGGAGGCCAACCGCCGCTGCGGCATTCTCAATAGGCACAGCAAAACCTATGCCGATAAACGTGCGCTGTTTGCCTGGATTCAGAATGGCTGTCACGATGCCTACAACTTGTCCGTCCATCGTCACAAGTGGCCCGCCCGAGTTTCCCGGATTGGCCGCCGCGTCGAACTGAATTAGATTCGAGATTTCCTGTTGACCTTGGGGCGAGCGGAAAACGCGGCCAAGACCAGATACAACCCCCGAAGAAGCAGACGGACCTATTCCAAAAGGAAAGCCAACTGCGAGCACTTGGTCGCCAGGCATCAGGTCTCCTGTGGATCGCATGGTAGCTGCGTGCAAGTCGTCCGGAATTTTATGGGCCTGAAGGACGGCCAGGTCGTCCTTGGCCTGAACACTTTTGATCGAAGCGGTCGATTCCAGGCCGTCGGCGAAGGTGACCTTGATGGTTTCAGCGCCATGGACAACATGCAGGTTCGTCAGAATGATGCCGTTGTCGACAATTACTACGCCGGTACCAACTGCCTGCTCTTCATCTTCATCGCCATCCGCATTCTTCTGATAGCCTGTGACGCGAACGACTGACGGCATGATTGCCTGATAAGCCTTGGCTGCCGGGGACGGCAACACATTGGTTTCCAGCGTCTTGAGAACGGCGGAGTCGATGTCAGCCTGGGTTATTTGTCGGTTACCGGGGCGAAGCCCCAGCCAAAGTGCCAGCAGCACAAGCACGGCGAACATACCCATCAACGTCCACAGGATTCGAGGGTCGTCACGCATTCGCAGGATCAGGCGTCTCGTTCTTGCGCGTCGTGTAGCACGATCATTGGGCGCCTCTTCCGCATCATGCGGAGAATCATGTGCACGCGTGGGGCTCATTCGATTAGATGGGCTGTACAAAGCTTGCCTGCGCATATTTCCGCCTGTGAAAAAGGGGTGGGAAACGCCAACTGCACAGTATCACGGATTGTCTGACCCTGCACGAGACCAGAAAGCTCACATATTCATTAGACGGCTATTCGAGAATCAGAAGGCTGTCATGGGAAAAGCCCAGTGTGACCGCCTCTCCTCGCCGAGGCAGCTGATGGTTGGGGTCGTTAAACACGTCCAGTGAAATGATGGTGCCCTCAAGATTTGCACGAATCCGGACGATTGCGCCAAGGAAGTTCACCTCCTCAACGACCGCAGCGAGTGAGTTGCGCCCGTGCTGGGGAGCTTCGAAAACGATAGCCTCAGGCCGGATAGCCAGCGCGCGCGTTTGACCCGGGGTGACTCCAGACATGGGCTGGGCACTTTTCAGCTTTTGGGTGCCGACTTTTATTTCACCCGTGCTCGCATCAAGCACTTCGCCGGAGAACAGGTTTAGAGTGCCCACAAATGAGGCAACAAACCGCGTCCGGGGAAAGTTATAGATTTCGGAGGGCGCGCCGATCTGCTCCACCCGCCCCTCATTCAACACGACGACTCGGTCAGATATGGAAAGAGCCTCCTCCTGATCGTGTGTCACAAAGATCGTGGTGATGCCCAGTTCTCGCTGTACGGTGCGAATTTCTTCACGAAGTGACGCGCGGATTTTGGCATCCAGCGCAGACAGCGGTTCATCCAGCAGCAACACCTGGGGCTTGTTTGCAAGTGCCCGTGCAAGTGCGACTCGCTGCTGCTGTCCACCTGATAGTTGCCATGGGTATCGGCCTCCGAGGTCTGCCAACTTAATCAGCGACAGCATCTCCTTGACGCGCATGCGTGCCTCGCCATCTGGCAGTTTGTTCACTTTCAATCCAAAACCGATGTTCTCGGCGACCGTCATATTTGGAAATAGCGCATATGACTGGAAAACCATACCAATATTTCGCTGATTGGTTGGAAGGTGAGTGACATCGCGGCCATCGAAACGGATGATTCCGTCCGAAGGCGATTCGAATCCCGCGACCATTCGCAAAATGGTGGTTTTCCCACATCCGGAAGGTCCTAAAAACGTTACAAATTCTCCCCGCTCGATGTCGATCTCAAAATCGTGGACGGCAGTATGACTGCCGAAATTCTTTTTCAGGTTTGCAATTTCAAGAAAGGCCATGGTTCAATTCTTTTTGGTTATTGATGCACTGCTTTTATCGTCGGGATAGAACGAAGCCTATTTGCCAACGTTTGGACGTTTTGCATCGGAGTTCCGGCCAATAACCTGAATGAGCCCCATTGAGGCCCAAGTGATGAGAAAAGCGATCACAGCCAAGGCAGAAGGCTCATAAGCCCTATTGGCTCCAACCAGCTGCAAATATGGGCCAAATGCCGGTCGATTTAAGAGGCTAGCCATGGTGAATTCCCCAATAACGACCGCGAAAGTCAGGAATGCCCCGGAAAGAATTGCAGTCGTGACATTTGGGAATATCACGCGAAAAAGAATCGTGAATCGTCCTGCGCCCAACACTTCTGCAGCCTCGGTCAATGTGCGGACATCTATGGCCCGCAAGCCGGTGTCAACTGACCTGTACATGTACGGCAATGAAAGTGTCACATAGCTACACACCAGAAGAAGGTCTGTGGCGCGCTCACTGCCGGTCAGCGGAATCCATGAGCTGCTGTTGTACAAGCGTAGGTACCCGAAAACGATGACTATTGCTGGAATAACCAGAGGCAGCAGTGTGACGAATTCGACAAATGGTCGTAGCTTTGGCAGTCGCAACTGCACCCAATACGCCGTTGGTACCACCAAGAGAACACCAACAATGATCGTAATGACTGCCATCATGATCGAGTAGCTGAAGGTGGCCTGGAATTGTGGATCGCCAAAAACCACACGATAGGCTTCGAAGGAGTATTCGCCGCGTTTCATTCGAAGACTGAACTCGAATGTGCCGATTAGCGGAATCAGGAAATAGCTGGCGCCAATTGCCATGGCAATCCAGGCGCCCAATCTGGAACTGCGTTTCATGCCCGGCCCCGTTCAGAGCGGCTGCGCAGCCACATGTAGGCTGCATTGGACACGCCCGTAATGACGATCATGCCGAGTGCAAGGGCATACCCCAAATTTGGATTGTGCAGCACGTCACCACGAATCTGCGCGTAAAGCAAAATCGGCACAATATTGAGAGAGCTGCCCGTCAAAGCATAGGCTGTTGCCACTGCGCCAAATGCGTTTGCAAAAAGCAGAAGGGCGGCACCCAGGATGCTCGGCCAGAGGATAGGGAAAGCAATGTGGCGCCAGTAGTGAAAAGCGGTACCGCCGAGGCAGTCGCAAGCTTCACGCCATTCCTTCTTAAGACCTTCGAGCGCAGGGGAAACAATCAATACCATGAGCGGTATTTGAAAATACAGGTACGTCAGAGTGAGCCCGGTAAAACTCAGAACACTGAAACCTGTCGAGTAAATATCAAAGCCAACATATTTCTTGAGCAAAACGGTGATCAGCCCGACACGCCCCAGCGTGGCCAGAAAAGCAAACGCCAACGGCACGCCGGCAAAATTCGAGGCAACGCCTGAGAAAGTCATTAAGGTCGGTTTGATCCATTCGGGCAGTTTTCCCTGGATAGCCGCCCACGCCAGTACGAAGCCCAGAATGCCCCCACCCATCGCAGATGCGGCACTGATGCGAATACTGATCCAGTAGGCGTTGAGTACATTTTCGTCAGCGAGGCCACGAATATTCGCCAGCGTGAAACTGCCCGAAGGATCCTGAAATGCACCGACCATCAAGTAACTTGTTGGCAGAATCAAAAACAACGCGGCAAATACAAAAAATGGGACAACACCCAACCAAGTCCAGTTCCATCGCAGGGGTGGGCTTGACCTCAAATCAGTTGCTGGCCTGGTCGGGCGTGAGCGGTTCAACAAAATTGACACGGCCTGTTGTTGATGGCAAAAAGGAAGGGCATGACCGAACCGATCATGCCCACTTCACCTGACTTGGGTAAGCCTATTTGACGCTTGCGCCCACAACTTGATCCCACTGCTTGGTGATGGTCTCTTTATAGGCGGCTTGTTGATCCAGCGTTGGGAAAACGGCCTTTGCGTAGCCTTCAGGAGGAGGGAGCTTGTCCAGCATGGCTTTAGGTATCTTCTTGTTCGCTACGAGGTCGTTAAACCGGATTGGATGGCAATAGCCATTGAGCCAAGCCAGCTGCCCCTCGTCGGAATATAGATATTCCATCCACAGTTTTGCCGCGTTGGGGTGTGGCGCGTAGGCGCTGATGGCTTGAACATACACGCCGGCAACAATCCCGGACTTGGGAACCACAACTTCAACTTTGGGATTGCCCTTGAGCGTATCCCGGTCGGCCAGCGCGTTGTAATCCCAGCGAATGATGATGGGTGTTGTGCCTTGGGCAAACGAGGCGGCTTTGCCGACCACGGGTACGAAATTTCCGGCCTTATTCATATCGGAAAAAAACTTCAAACCTGCTGCACCTGCTTTGGACACATCGCCTCCTGCCATTCCCATGCCAGCCGCAAACACGCCTGAAATGGCTTGACTGGAACTGCGTGGGTCTCCAGCCAGCGCAACAGCATTTTTGTAGTCAGACTTGAGCAAATCGCTCCAGTCACTAGGAACCTTGCTGATGACGTCTGTGTTGACCTGAAAGGTTAGAACGCCATAGTAATCACCATACCAATAGCCCTCCGCGTCCTTGGCCGAATCAGGAATCGTGGCCCATGTGGCCACCTTGTAGGGTTGAACCAGACCAGCGGCCTTGGCTTGTGGGCCGAACGACAGACCAACGTCGATGACGTCGGGTGCCTGCGGCCCCTTGTTGTCTTTATTTGCCTTGATCGCCTCAATCTCGTCGCCCGAACCCGCATCAGGGTTTAGTTCATTGATTTTGAGGCCGTACTTCGCCTTGAAGCCATCAATCACCGCACCGTATCCGCACCAGTCGTGGGGCAGGGCAATGGTGGTCAATTGACCTTCAGCCTTGGCGGCCGCAATTAAAGCCGCAGACTGGGCCATTGCACTCTGGGCGCCGCAAACAGCCAATGC
>JAHEBY010000149.1 GCA_024642025.1 Comamonadaceae bacterium
CTTTGGCGCCCGCACGCTGTCGCTGTTTTCCCGGATGACGGCACAGGCGCTGGCCAGCTACCTTTCAGGCCTGGTGATTGGCGAAGAGCTGCGCGAACAAGCCGTACCCAGCGGCATGACCGTGCATCTGATCGGCTCTCCCGCTTTGACGCAACGCTACGAGCGGGCGCTAGCCTCGCGTGCCATCAAGGCGCGGACCTTTGGTGCGGAAGCCACTTGGGCCGGGCTGTTTGCACTCGCACAATCACTTTCAAAATAGCTCTATGACAGCAGCAGAAAAATTCTCCAGCGTTTTTGCCAAACTCCCGCTTATCGCCATTTTGCGGGGCCTCACCGCGACTGAGGCACCCGCTATTGGGGATGCGCTCACAAGTGCTGGATTCGGTCTGCTGGAAGTGCCGCTGAATTCCCCGGACCCACTGCAAAGCATTGCTGTGCTTGCCAAAAATCATCCAGCGGCGCTGGTTGGGGCCGGCACCGTGCTGACGGTTGATCAAGTGCGCGATGTGCACGCCGCGGGCGGGCAGTTGATCATCTCGCCGAACTTTGATGCCGATGTGGTTGCACAAGCTGTCAATCTGGGCATGATTTGCCTGCCCGGAATTGCCACGCCGAGTGAGGCTTTTGGCGCCTTGGCCGCGGGCGCCCACGGGCTCAAGCTGTTTCCGGCGGAAATGTTTTCGCCCGCGGTCATCCGGGCAATGAAAGCGGTATTGCCGCCGGGCACCCTGATGTTGCCGGTAGGCGGCATTTCGCCCACCAACATGGCGGCCTGGCGCGATGGCGGCGCAGACGGTTTTGGCATCGGATCAGCACTCTACAAGCCCGGCAAGCCAGCTGGTTCCGTCAAGGAACTAGCTATGCAATTTATAGCTAGCTACGAACAGCTGGCGAGGGCTTAAGGCCAAAATGCCGTCTAAATTATGCCGAAGACCGAAAATTCGGCGTCCCCCGCCATGAATTTTGGCCTCAGCGGCAAGGTGGCGCTGGTGACTGGCGCCGCCCAAGGTATCGGTGAGGCCTGCGCAAGGCGATTTGCGCGGGAAGGGGTCAAATTGGTGTTGGCCGATGTAGACGATGCCAATGGCCTCAAACTGGCTGCCGAGCTCGGCGGCCTCTACATTCATTGTGATGTGGGCGACAAGCTGGATGTCGATACTGCTGTGGATCGGGCCATCCAAACCCTGGGCCGGATTGACATACTGGTCAATAACGCGGGCATTCTGCGTGCCGCGGAGTTTCTGGAGATGACTGAAGCCGACTTTGACGACGTGCTGCGCGTCAACCTCAAAGGTGCGTTCCTGATGGGTCAGGCAGTGGCGCGCGCAATGGCTGCCAACGGCAGCGGCGCCATCGTCAACATGAGCTCCATCAACGGCACCGTGGCCATTCCCAACATCGCGGGCTATGTCGTCAGCAAGGGCGGCATCAATCAGCTCACGCGCGTGATGGCATTGGCTTTGGCCGACAAGGGTGTTCGCGTGAATGCCGTGGCACCGGGCACCATCGCCACGGAAATGGCCGAAAAAGCCGTTCTGGGCAGTGAGCAGGCACGGGTCAAGGTGATGAGCCGCACACCGCTTGGGCGCCTCGGTTTGCCCGAAGAAATTGCCGATGTGGTCGCCTGGTTGGCCAGCGATGCGTCCAGTTACGTCACAGGGGAAATCGTGGTGGCAGACGGCGGGCGCATGGCGCTGAACTACACCGTGCCCGTTGTATAACCCAGCGCCATCAGATCGTTACGCCGCTTTCATCGGCCGCAGCACCGGGGCTTCGCGTATCGGCAGATGGATCAGCGCCGCGCCCACTGCGAGGACGATGTCGATGTACCACACCCAGTTGTAATTACCGGTGGCTTCAAAAATCCTGCCTCCCAGCCAGGCTCCCAAAAATCCACCAACCTGGTGCGTGAGCATCACCACGCCAAACAGGGTCGCCATGTTGGCGGTACCAAAAAACTTCGCTACCAGGCCCACGGTCGGTGGCACGGTAGACAGAAACGTCAGGCCCATGATCGCCGCGAAAACCAACATCACCGGTCCAGTCTTGGGCGCCAGCAAAAACAACACGACGGCCAGTGCCCGCGCTGCGTAAACCAGCGACAGCAACGATTTCATTCGCCAGCGACCCACGGCCCAACCCATGGCCACGCTGCCGACAATGTTAAACAAGCCCAGCATGGCCAGGGACCACGCACCGTATTGCACCGGAAGTCCGCATGCGGCGATCACACCGGGCAGGTGGGTGGCAAGAAACGCAACGTGAAACCCACACACAAAGAAGCCTGCCGCCAACATCAGGTAGCTGGGGGTTTGCAAAGCCGCTTTGATAGCCTCTCGCGTCGATAGTGTCTTTTGCGCTGGGGCTGTTGCTAGGGCAGTTTGGACGGGATTTCCACGCAGCACCAGAGCGGCGGGCAATGCGAGCAATACGATCACACCCAGGACCTGCATGGCGTTGGCCCAGCCTACGCCAACCATCAAGGCCCCCGCGATCGGCGCCATGACAAATTGGCCAAACGAGCCCCCTGCGTTGACAATGCCTGTAGCCAACCCCCGTTTTTCCGGGGCTATGAGTCGCGATGTGGCCGCCATCAGCACGGCGGGGCCCGCCATACCGGCACCACCCGCCGCTAAAACTCCGATGGCAAAAATCAGGCCTGCCGTAGAAGTCATGAACGGTGTAATGAACGTGCCCAGCGCCACAAGGCTGACACCCAGCAATAGCACCCGCCCAGCACCCACTTTGTCTGCAAACGCACCCGCAAAAGGCTGAGTCAGACCCCACCACAGCTGCCCAAAAGCAAACGCCAGACTGATGCTGCCGACGCCCAGCCCGGTTGACGTATTGAGGGCACTCAAAAACAGACCCATCGTCTGGCGCGTACCCATGGTCAGCGCAAACGTACCCGCCGCTGCCAGGAGTACCAGCCACATGGAAAAAGAACGGCGTAACCGGGCCGTTCCGGAAGCACTCGGGGAGGATGTTTCAGTCATGATCTACTCCAGTTTCGTCGGGAGACAACAGTTCGAGGGATTCGTGGATCAAGGTATGCAGGGCAGCCACCCTTTGCACACCCAGGGTTTGATTCAGGCTTTCTTGCGCCACTTTCCAGCGACGCTGCGCCTCGGTTCGTTTGGCACGCCCCTCTTCCGTTGCGACGACCAGGCGGCTTCGCCCATCCGAACCGGCTTCCAGTGCCGCCCAACCCGCAGTGATCAATGGTTTGAGATTTCGGGTGAGCGTGGACGGCTCCATCATCATGGCGTGCGCCAGATCGCCGGGACGAATGGGGCCCAGCTTGACGACATAAGATAGCAGCGAATACTGCGTCGTCTTGAGCCCCATGCGGGCCATTTCCAGGTCGTAGTGCTGCGACACCCGGCGCATAAGCTGGCGCAAATGCAAATTGGTGCAACCTTTGGGCACTGCCGGATCTGTAGTTGCTGCAACAGGGGTGACAGGGTTCATGCAAGTATTGTAGCTACAATAGTTGCATATGCAAGTTATATCGGAATTACCAATGAACAAACCCAACCACCTTGAAGCCTGGCTCGCCGACGAGCACCGCATACGCCAACGTCTGGAAGCCGGTGCAGGGCCCGGCGTTTTGCAGCCCGATCAAGTTGCCGGCAAGACCGGGCTGGAAATGATGCAGGCCATGCTTAGCGGTGAGGCGCATTACCCGCACATTGCCCAAACACTGGATTTCATAATGGTGGAGGTGGGCTCCGGTCATGCGGTGTTTCAAGGCACACCAGGCGAGCAGCACCTCAACCCGATGGGCTCGGTCCACGGGGGCTGGTTCGCCACGCTGCTCGACTCCGCCCTGGGTTGCGCCGTTCATACCTTAATGAAACCAGGCTATGGCTACACCACGGCCGAGCTGGGCATCAATCTGGTGAGAGCCATTACCCCAAAAGTGCAACGCGTGCGCGCTGAAGGGAAAGTCATACATTGCGGGCGACAACTTGCTACCGCGGAAGCACGCCTGGTGGGTCCGGATGGCACTTTATATGCCCACGGTACTACCACCTGCCTGGTGTTTGAGACACCCACGCGTTGACCACGATGGCGAATTTCCTTCACAATAACGGGCATGAGACTTCTTCACACCATGCTGCGCGTTGGCAATCTTCAACGCTCCATTGATTTCTACACCAGCGTTCTCGGCATGAAGTTGCTGCGCACTTCAGAAAACCCCGAGTACAAATACTCTCTTGCCTTTGTGGGTTACGGTAACAATCCAGATCACGCCGAGATCGAACTCACCTACAACCATGGCGTGGACAGCTATGACCATGGCACTGCGTTTGGCCATATTGCACTGGGTGTGCCTGATGCCTATGAGGCGTGCAAAAAAATCAAAGCTGCAGGCGGCAATGTGACGCGAGAGGCCGGGCCTGTCAAAGGGGGCACGACGGTAATCGCTTTCGTTACGGACCCCGACGGCTACAAGATCGAACTGATACAGCGCGACGCACACTAGGCGGCCACTTTGTCTGGTCAACACACAGAGCGCCGCGGGGCGCTCCTTGTTTTTGGGTCCGCCGCGGTGTGGAGCTTCGGGGGTGCCATTGCGCGTTTTCTGAGCGTCACCGATAGTTGGGTGATCGTTTTCTGGCGTTCATTATTTGCCGCCACGTTCCTGCTGGGCTTCATGCTCTGGCGTGACGGCTTTCGAGGCACCTTTCAACTGTTTCGCTCAATGGGTATTGCGGGCTGCGCCGTGGCACTGTGTGTCACCACCGCGTCGACCTCCTTTGTGGTGGCGCTCTCCTATACAACGGTGGCAAATGTCCTGCTCATGCAGGCGGGCGTACCCCTCTTCGCCGCACTCATGGCGTTTGTTCTGTTTCGTGAAAAGGTCAACGGCGCTACCTGGGTTGCCATCGCGGCTGTGATTACGGGGGTCGGCATTATGGTTTCCGACTCGATTGGCGGGCAGGTATCGCCCATCGGCGACGGCCTGGCTTTGCTCATCGCCATTGCTTTTGCGGCTGCAACGGTTATTACGCGCAGGCACGCGGAAGTGAAGATGATGCCCGCAGTGTGCCTGGGCACACTCACCGGGGCCATCATTGCGTCAACGCTGGCCAATGCCTTTCACGTCAACGCCACCGACGCGTTTTTGCTCTTCCTTTTCGGCGCCATGAACCTCGGGCTGGGCATGGCCTTATTTGCCACCGGTGCGCCACTGCTCCCGTCGGCCCTGGCGGCGCTGATCGGGGTTGCCGAACCCGTGCTGGGTCCGATCTGGGTCTGGCTTGTCCACAATGAGGTGCCCGTTCCCCGCACCCTCATTGGTGGCGGTGTCGTGTTCACAGCACTAGTGGTTCATCTGATCTGGCAGTTCCGACAGCAACAGGCGGTACCAGTAATGCCCATGGTTGATTGATGTTATTGCTACTGTTATAATAGCAATGTCAGCATATTCCTAAAGGCCTAATGGCCGATTCAGTGGGTATGCCCCGCCATGGCGTCTTTGCCATGGTCGGCAAGCTGGGCATCAAACCATTTGTGCAAAGCAGCCACGAGAAGGGCATCAGTCGTGGAGTAATTCAATTGCGCACCACCGGGAACTTCCTTGTAGTCAATCTTGACCTGGTCGGGCTTAGCCGCTTCCAGCTCGGCCAGCCCCGGCATGGTCTGACCATGGATGTGGGCGGGTCCCGAGAAATCGCCTTTGAGAAATTGCGCTTGGACTTCCCTCAGATGCTGGCGCACCAGTAGAGTCTGCGCGGCATCAGTGTCCCGCCGCGCCACCACCTTTTGTGCGCCCCCCTCCTTCGTCTTGGTAAAGATGTGGACGGTGGCTGCCAGACTAAACGGCATGACATCTTTGCCGCGATTGGATACATCGGTCTGGCGCTCCGTCTGGGTCTGCATATCAGCCATCATCTTCATGTGGGCCGCATGGTCCATGGTCGCGTGGTCCATGGCAGGTGGCTCCACGGATTGCGCCTGTGTAGCTTCAGCCATGGCGACGAGCGTGCAAGTCGCGATAAAGGTTTTGAACACGTTCGTTCTCCAGTTTGAATATTGTCTCGATGTTACTTTTCCATGAGGCCAAGCAGATATGATCCAGATCATATGAAGAAGACTAAGGTTGAACTGGACTGGCCCGCACTGATTACCGCACAACCCGATGCAGGCGATATTCCCGAAAGCCTGCGCCAGCATGCGCAACAAGCGGACGTTCAAGCCAGTGAAGTGCTCTTTCGTATCAGTGACCCCATTAGCAAGATGTACCTCGTTGTCACCGGCGAGGTGCGGTTGATTCGGATGACCAAAAACGGTACCGAAGTTATTTTGCAGCGCTCACGCGGCGGCTTTGTTGCTGAGGCGAGTCTGGACTCCCGCGCTTACCATTGCGATGCCGTCGTCGTGGAACCAGGCCGCCTGCTGTTTTTCCCTGTTGCGGCATTCAAAGCAGCCCTGGAATGCGAGCCCACTTTCCGCAAGGCATGGCAATCGCGTTTGGCCCGGGAGGTCAGAAAGCTCAGGGCCCAATGTGAGCACCTG
>JAHEBY010000150.1 GCA_024642025.1 Comamonadaceae bacterium
ACCGCGCGCACGCCATCCACAATGTCGGCCTCAATAAAACACAGCGGCTCGCCGGCGGTGTCGGTCTGGCCGTGCAGCGCCTTCGCTCCCACATATAGCGCGGCATGCGACCAGGTCGATTGGGTGAGGTATTTGATGGCGGTGCTGACGCGGGTGGTGCCTTCTACCAGCAGCACGTCGCATGGCTGCAGGCAGGCAGCCAGCGCCTGGGGGTTGGTGGCCATGGCTGCGCCACCACTGCGCCCCGGCTGGCTCAGGTAGCGCGCCAGCAGGCTGCCGATACTGCGCCTGAATGGGTTCATAAAGGCGCTTTGACGCCCAGCGCCAAGCCGCTTTGCACGGCCTTGGCCAACCAGTCGTTCAGGTCCAGGTCGGGCGCGGCCTCCAGTGCATCCAGCAGCGACAGGCCGCCCAGCAAGGCCAGGAGGAAGTCGGCCTCTGCGTCGGTGCAGGGGGTCACACGTGGTTTCAGGCCCTGGCGCCAAACGAGCGCGTTTTCGGATTGACCCGCGCGCAATTTCTGTCCGACTTCCTGCAAAGAAGGCGCATTGTGCAGATGCGCTGTGACGATGCTGGCCACAGGGTAAGCGCTTCGCAGCACATTGGCGCCGCTGGCCAGCAGCAGGAAGATGCTTTCAGGTTCGGCAGAGCTTAGCAGCGCAAAGCTTTGCGGGTGCGCTTCCTGATCGGGCGCCAGCCCGCATTGATGAAGCGCCCATTCGACCCGGGCCACGTCGCCCAGATACGGCTCATCCGCCAAGTGGGGGTTGACTTGGACAAACTCGCCAAGCGCGCCGCCCCATTGGGCGAGGTCGCCGCGCTCGGGTGGGTGCGCGCACCAGAAGTCTCGCGCCATCAGCTTAAAGCTGTCTTCGCCCAGCAACTGCTCGAGCACCGGGAAGGCGGACCCCAAGGCCCGCTCAGCCAGCGCGAATCCGTTGTTCTTATAGGCTTTTAGCCCTTTAGCCCCCGTGAAATAAGGGGTTTCAGCTATTGTATTTATAGTGTTTTCAGTCCGATCGGCTGCATTCGGGGTCAAGCCAACGCCGGGCGTGGTGGGCCGCGCAAACAGCACTTGCAGCAAAGCATGCTGGCCCAGCGCAAGCGGCCCTCGCACAGGCGGCCCGGGCGCATGTTCGACAACTGGCCCAAATTGCTTTGGCTGATTCATACCGGCACCGCCTGGGCGATGTTCGGTGGGCGCAATGCGCGGCTTGCCTGCTCGGTGGCTTTGGCGGCTTCGCCGAGCAACACGTCCAGCGTTGGCACGTCGGTGTCCCATTCAATCAACGTGGGCACCGCGCCGAATCGGCTCACCGCGTGGCGATAGATGGCCCACACGGGTTCAATGACGGCGCTGCCATGGTCGTCAATTACGATGTCGCCGCAATCCGCGTGGCCCGCCAGGTGAAGCTCTGTCACGGCGGTGGCTGGAATGGCGTCGAGCCATTTTGTGCAGCGCCCGATCAGGTCTGCCGTGGACGCGTCGCCCGGGTCAACTTGCATTGCGGCAGCTGGGAAGGCGGCCCGAAGCCGCTCATTGAGCGCGTTGACATAGAGATTGTTGACATCCACCAAAAGGCCGCAGCCCGTGCGCTGGGCAAGCCGCGCCAGAAACTCGGGCTCCTGCATGTCACTGTCGTGCCAGGTGATGTAGGCCGACAGGTTTTCAACCGAAATCGTGCGTTTGAGCCGGTCTTGCACCTGCTGCACGTTGGCGCACATCACGTCCAGCGCCTCATCGGTAAAGGGGATGGGTAGCAAGTCTGAAGCGTGAACCAACAGATTGCCCCCCGGCGTCTGAATGTCGCCACGGGCAAAACACGCGTGATCACTCACGCGAACCGGCTCAATTTGCGAAACCAGGCGCGCCAGTTGCTCGAGATGCCATTCATCCAGACCGGCTGCCGAACCCAGCGACAGCCCTACGCCATGCAGGCTGACCGGGTAGTGCTCACGCCCTTCGCGCAGGACTTGCAATGCCGCCCCGCCTTCGGCAAAGAAGTTTTCGGAGTGAACCTCCAGAAAGTCGACGGCGGGCCGCTTTTGCAGCAGCTCGCCGTAATGAGGGTGGCGCCAGCCGATTCCGACCCGGCCGTGCCGTTCATCCGCCATACCCGGCGTGGCAGGCGCCACCATGGGGTCGATCAGCTCTTGGTCATGGCCTTGGCTTCGTCAGCCGAAAGGCCTTTCATATCCTTGCAGGTGCCTTTGGCGACATATTTCCACTCGCCCTTGTCCATGTCCAGCTTGGACTGTCCGGCGCAGGAATGGCTGCCGGCAAGATTGGCGCAGTCGTTCTGGCCCGCCTTGGCAATACCAAAGCATTTTTCCTTCTGCTGTGCGGCGACAGGCGCGGACACCAGAGCGAGAGACATCAGCGAGGCGCCAGCGGCGGCGATCATGGCACGTTTGTTCATTTGGAAATCTCCTGAAAGTAACGGTTTAAAAAGGTCAAGCAACAAATCAAACCAGCGCAGCCTGCGCGTTCAGGCTTGGGCAGTTGAACCAGCCTGCAGCGGGTTGAGCATTGGTATTTGGCCGGAGCAAAATCTTACGGCCAAACGAAAATTGGAGGTCAAAGCAGTTCGGCAATGCGGTCCCAGGCTTCAGGCGGGATGCGACCCAGGAACTTTTCAACCACCACGCCAGACTTGTCGACCAGGTAGGCCGCAGGTAACTGGAGCGGTTTGCCCAGCGTCGTGCTGTAACTGGCATCAGCCGCCCACAGGAGCGAAAACCGTTGCTTTGGTGGAACGATTCCGCTGACAATTTTTTCATAATCAACCGCATCTTGCAGCTTGCGGTCCAGGCTGATGCTCACCAGCTCAAAGGGCTTGCCCGCCCAGCCTTGGGCGTTTGCTCTGAGCTCGGGCATTTTGTCCCGGCACACGGCGCAATCCGTGGACCAGAACAGGACCAGAACAACCTTGCCTTTCAAGGCATCGAGTCGAAACAACTCTCCGGTAACTGTTTTGCCCGTGAGCGCCGGCTTGTCGCCCGGTTCCGCCGCGTGCGCGGGAATAAGGGAAACTCCAGCAAGAAGGCACAAGGCAGCCAGCCAACGCTTGCAAGCCCGGGCAAAGTAATCATTGTTCAACATACCATTTCACCTCTTTCCACACATCACGGGACAAGGAAAATGCCTGAAATGCCCGCCCAGTTTGGTCTGCAGCCGATCCATCCGCCTTACCCGAACGGGCCGAGCGGCGGTCGCCAAAAACGGAAAAATGCAAAAAAGTTGGCTGAATTCGCTTAACTGACGCATAATTGTGTGGTATTGCCGAAAGTTCGGCAATATTAGTTTGCGGTGAAAAGTCAGTTTCGCGTCTGCTTTAAGTCTTCATTGGTTTGTTGATTGTGGTGATGTGCGGGTATTGGACTCCATCGCGTTTTGAGTCATTTTGAGGAGTCCTTTCATGGGCAACAAACTTTACGTGGGCAACCTGCCCTATTCTTTCCGTGACGAAGACCTGCAACAAGCTTTTGCTGCGCACGGTACCGTTTCCAGCGCCAAAGTCATGATGGAGCGCGACACGGGCCGCTCCAAAGGCTTCGGCTTTGTGGAGATGGGTAGCGACGCCGAGGCGAAAGCCGCAATTGAGGGCCTGAATGGTCAGCAATTCGGTGGCCGTGGCCTGGTTGTCAACGAAGCTCGCCCGATGGAGCCACGCGCCCCACGCACTGGCGGCTTTGGCGGCGGTGGTGGTGGTTACGGCGGTGGTGGCGGCGGCCGTAGCGGCGGCGGCGGTGGTGGTTACGGCGGTGGCGGTGGCGGTCGTAGCGGCGGCGGCGGTGGTTACGGCGGCGGTGGCGGTGGCCGTGGCGGCTACTGAGCAACGAATATTTGGCAGCTGACTCGCTTAAGGCCGGTCAGCTCCATGCAAAAAGGGCCCTCAGGGGCCCTTTTTATTGGTCTTTTAGACTTCTAGCCCCCGTCAAATATGCGTTTATCGCTATATTAATGGTAGCAATCGGTGTGCCGACGCGTTTCAACCCGGCGACGCGCGGCGCTGCTTCCGCGGGCGCCCGGTGAGCAGGCGGTCGTAAGCCCAGTTGGGTAGCGCGCGCAATAGCTTTGCCACAACACCCATTTGCCACGGAATCACCCGATAGCTAACGCCCGCTTCAATTGCTTCGCGGGTTTTTGCTGCAAAGTCTTCCACCGGCATCAGGAAAGGCATGCTGTAGCGGTTGTTGCGCGTCAGCGGGGTATCGATATAGCCGGGGCATATCGTGACAACTTTGACACCGCTTGAGCGAAGTTCACCACGCAAGCTTTCGCAGTAGCTGACAACCGCCGCCTTGCTGGCACAGTAGGCCCCGTGGCCCGGCAGCCCGCGGATTCCGGCCACGCTGGCAATGCCCACCATCGCGCCCGAGCCACGCTGGCTCATTGCGGAAACAAAAGGATGGAAAGTGGCCGCCAGACCGATGTTGTTGGTGGCAAAGGTCTGGGCAATGACGTCCAAGTCTTCGCGCTGCGCCGTATCGACGCCCACGCTGATGCCCGCGTTGGCAATGACAACGTCTGGCACGCCTTGCTGCTTCAAACACGCCTGACCGGCGCTGACAATGCTGTCGATTGCAGAAACGTCTGCGCTGTAAATGCGATAGCGCTCCTCAGCGAGCCCAACGTTGCGAGCCCAGGCAAGCGCGTCGTCGGTGCGGCGCGCCACCAAAGCCAGGGAGTAGCCTGCTTGATAAAACTGCCAGGCCAGCGCCTGACCAATGCCACTGGACGCCCCAGTAATGAAGACCAGTCTGGATGTCATGGCGGGGCCTCCATTACCGGGCTGATGTTTTGGTTGGCATGAGCGTGCCCTTGACGCCACCGCGCAGTTCCAGCACACCGGCCTTGTTGTCGTAGGCCATCGTGTCGCCTACAAACCGGTCCCGTCCCCGGATCAGCTCGACAGGCTTGTTCGAGCTTACCAGGTCCTTTTTGATGAAGGCATGCAAAAAATCGCTACGAACCTCAACAGGCGGTACCTCCTGGCCATCCCGGGCGGGCGGCTGCCTGACCACAACGGCCTTGCCAATCAGCTGGACTTCGGAGCCGTCGCCGTTGGTCACGCCCCGGTTTGCCGTAGCAGTGGTCAATTGGCCCTTGTCGTCAACCGATCGAACCCTGACCTGGTTGACTTCCAGCGTATCGGTGTCGGGGTAGTGCCAAGCTTCAACGCCCAGCACTTCGCTTTTTAATTCGCCTGACGCGTGGAAGGTTCTTACGGAAAAGTTCTGCATGAAGTAGTCGGGATCGTGTGTGGGCGCTTTGGCGGCGGATGGCGCCTCGAACACCGGTGTGTTTCGAACCAGCAAATACGTGCCCAACGCAAGAATCATCATGAGCAGAACGGGCAAGTAAATTGCCGAACGCTCCCAAGCCAGGCGTACAAAACGGATCACGTCTTGTAACCCGAAAGGAGCTGAGCATATTGGCCACTGGCAACCAGCAGCACGTCACAGAACTCGCGCGCGGCGCCTGCTCCTGCGCCGGCCTGCGTAACCATGTGAGCAACCGCCCGCACTTCAACATGCGCGTTGGGTGGCGCGCAGGCAAATGCGCATTGCTGCATGACGGGCAGGTCTGGCCAGTCATCGCCCATGGCAGCACACTGGTGCCAGCCAAGCCCAAGCGCTTTGAGGGTCTCTTCGGCCGCCGGTCGCTTGTCCTCGGTGCCAAAGTGCGCGTGTTCGATGCCCAGTGCCTGCAGCCGAACCCGCAGCGCCTTGGCGTCGCGCCCGGTTATGACTACCGGAACAATGCCGGCACGTTGCAGCAATTTAAGACCATGGCCGTCCAGCGTGTTGAAGCGTTTGAGCGTTTCCCCATTTTCAGAAAAATACAGGCCACCATCGGTCAACACGCCATCCACGTCAAAAAAGGCCGCGCGCACCCCCTGCGCCTTCAAAAGCAGCTCAGGGGTAATGTTCAGCGCAGGCACCATGGCTAGATGACCTTCGCGCGCATGAGGTCGTTGGTGTTGATCGCGCCGCACAGGCAATTGGCAGCGTCAACGACCAGCACACTGGTAATACGGTGCTTCTCCATCAGCTCCACCGCCTCGACCGCCAGGGCGTCAACACGTATGGTGCGCGGGTTGGCATGCATAACCTCTTGTGCCACCGATTGCCGCAAATCGGCTCCGGACTCCACCAGCCGGCGCAAATCGCCATCGGTGAAGATGCCGCAAATATGGCCGCTCTCTTCAACGATGGCCGTTGCGCCGAGGCCCTTTTTGCTCATCTCGCGCATCAGCTCTCCGAAACTGGCTTTGCGGGAAACGCGTGGGACATCCGCGCCAGATCGCATGACATCCCCCACGTGCGTGAGCAACTTGCGCCCGAGCGCGCCACCCGGGTGCGAGCGGGCGAAATCTTCAGCCTTGAATCCACGGGCATCCAGTAGCGCCACCGCCAGCGCGTCACCGAGGGCCAGTTGCGCTGTAGTGCTTGCAGTAGGGGCCAGATTCAAGGGGCAGGCCTCTTTTTCAACGCCACTGTCC
>JAHEBY010000151.1 GCA_024642025.1 Comamonadaceae bacterium
GTGACCTGTAAGGGCATGTAACGCCTTGCGCGAACAGACGTTTTGGAACCTGTTCTCCATAAAATAAGGGCTGACGCATGTAGCATCGCGATTGGAGTCCCCGTGAAAATGTCCCCGAAAAAAAATCTCATCGCCCTGGCGATGGCAGGCATGGCCACCATCGTCAGCGTCTCGTCCTTCTCACAGACGACGGTTGTGCCCCCCGCAACCGGGACGGCACCGACGACAACCACCCCAACCAACAGCACACCAACGCTGCTGGCGGTAGACGGGTCGGCTCCGGCAGGCAAACTTGCTACCCAGTACACACAGTTAGCTGGATCGCAAACGAATGCGCAGCAATTGGTATCAGCGCTTCGGACCGGCAGCCCGGTCACGCTAACCGCAATGGCCTCCGGTACCACCCCGCCAGCACCTACTGCAACGTTCACCCCGGCAACCGCCAAAATGGGCTACGGCAACATCAACATAGCCCTCTCCCTGGCCAAGGCTGAACTGGCCAAAGCGGGCATTACCAATCCAACACCAGCCCAGCTCGCCGCAGCATTGAATGGCGGAACGGTCACCTCCGGCAACACCACCGTCACCATGGCTGGCGTGCTGGCCCAGCGTGCCAGCGGCATGGGCTGGGGAAAAATCGCCAATACCATGGGTCTGAAGCTCGGCGCCGTGGTGAGCGCCTCCAAAACCCGGAAGTCTGACGATGATCAGGAAACTACGGTCGCCATGCGCAGCAAGATGGAAAAATCTGAAAAAGCAGAGAACTCCAAAGGTGCCACGAAATCTGCGGACACGCATGAAACTGGCGGCGGCGGCAGCAATGGCAATGGTGGCGGTAAGGGTAACGGCGGCGGCAATGGCGGTGGCAATGGCGGCGGCAAGAAATAACACGGGAGACATTCGATATGCAAATTCACACGAGCACCACCAAAGCGCTGGCTGCAATCGCGCTGCTTGCGCTGGCCTTTTCCGCTAAAGCTGGTTCTACCGACGTCGGTGTTTCCGTCAGCATCGGTCAACCAGGCTTTTACGGACACATCGACATCGGCAACATGCCCCCACCCCGCATCATCTACCCAGCGCCGGTCATCATTCAACCGGTTCCGGTCGGGGTTGTGGTCCAGCCTGTTTATTTGCGCGTGCCTCCTGGTCACGAAAAAAATTGGGGCAAGCACTGCCGCAAATACAACGCATGCGGTCAGCCCGTGTATTTTGTGCAGCAGGGCTGGTACTCCAATGTTTACGCGCCAAGCTACCGTCAGCAACACGGCGAATACGACGAGGACGAAGGACACGGCCACGGCAAGAAAAACAAAAAGTGGAAAAAGCACGACGACCATTAAGTCGGCCCAATCGTTCCACCATCAAAATGCCTGCCGGGCGAAAGCCCAGGCGGGCATTTTCAATTCTGTGTCACTTTTCAGCACGATTTGTACTATTTTTTATATAGCGCAAACACCATATCTT
This sequence comes from Comamonadaceae bacterium, assembly GCA_024642025.1. GTDB lineage: Bacteria > Pseudomonadota > Gammaproteobacteria > Burkholderiales > Burkholderiaceae_C > Egaibacter. The sequence goes on from JAHEBY010000151.1 coordinate 1,468, forward strand.
GTATGGGCTAGACGCACTTTTCTCTTCAACATCACGGCGTCATACGTCAAGCGCTCCGCTGGTCACGCCAACGCTGGCTGAAGAAAATCGATAAACCGGGGGAAAACCACTCAATTCAGCGGTTCGCTTCGCCACGCAGGCGCGATGATCAGTCGCAACACCACGCCTGCGTACGAACCCCCATGAAAAATGATCGCCTTGGACTGCTGATGATTGCCGCCTCACTGGCGGCAATTGCCATTGTCGGCACCTTGCTGCGGGCCAATCAGATCAAGCTGAATGAAGAATCCACACGCGCCCATGGCGTAGCGCTGACCCGGGCCCTCTCGAGCGCCGAGTATCCTCAAGCCGATGCCGCCCGCAGCCAGAACGAACTGCTTCGCACCCTGGTAAGCGTTCAGGGCGATACCAGTTTCGCCTATGGCATCCTCGTCAATGTGGACGGCGCCAAACTTTTTGAGAGTACCTCTCAAGGGAGTATTGCGCCGCCGGCCAGAATGCCAACCGAACCCTTTGCCTGGTTCGGCGAACACACGGTGATCTCGCCAGGCGACAGCAGGCCCATCAGGGAATTCTTCGCGCCCTACATCAAAGACGGGCAATTGGCGGGCTTCTTTCGCGCTGGATATTACGAAAAATCGGCAGGCCTCTCGCTCGAGCAGCTATCCAGCCTAGCCTTGTTGGCCTTGCCAATCTTTTTGCTTACCGCGTTGTCGTATGGGCTGATTCGCCGCGAGATCCGTCCGTTGAGTCAACTGAACGAAAAGATGGAGAGGGCCTCTGGTGCGATGGGCACTGACATTTCGTTCGCTGAGGACAACCGGAACCTCAATGACTTTATTCAACGCTTTGACCAGTTCATCTCGCTGGTTCAGTCCCGGGTGCGCCAGATGGACGCTCAGGCCGACACCGCAGTGGCCGCAACACATCTGCTGTCGTTCAAGCAAGGCAAGGCAGAGTCCGCGTTGAACTCAATGCCAGATGCCGTGCTGGTCACGGATGACGCCTGCATACCCACTTTTGTCAACTCCAAAATCGAAACGATGTTGGGTGTTCATCGTGGCGCAATTCTGGGTAATCCGCCTCAGGAATGGTGCGAGAACAAGGAAGTGCTGGCCTTTTTGTTGCGCTTCAGGAACGGGCCCGCATCCATGCGGATGGCGCGCATCGAATATTCGCCGCATGGCGAGGAAGAACGCAAGATTTCAGTGTCGGCCTTTCCGCTGTTCTCGCCCAAAGACCAGAACATCATTTTTGGCACGCTGTACGTCTTTCGCGACGTCACCCAGGAACACCTTGCCAGGCGCGCAGGGTCGGAATTCGTTTCGCACGTTTCCCATGAGCTGAAAACACCACTCAATACGCTGGCTGCCTACAGCGAGATGCTGCTTGACTACACCTCGCTGGACGAGGCCCAGCGCGTGGACGCGGTAAACGTGATCAGGTCCGAGGTAAAACGCATGTCGGAACTCATTCACAACCTGTTGAACATCTCGAAAATGGAAACCGGCACCCTGTCGCTGGTTCGCACCCGCGTCAAACTGCCGGGCTTCCTGCAGGAAATCTTTGACCGCATGACCCACAACGCCATGGGCAAAGGTGTGTCGCTCGACCTACAGATTTCTCCCGACGTGGGATCGGTCCGCCTGGATAAGGACCTGATTCGCATTGCCATGGACAACCTGATGAGCAACGCCATCAAGTACAGCAACCCCGGCGGCCAGGTGACGCTCATGGCCCATATGCAGGACGAAGACAGGGTCAAGATTGTGGTTCGCGACAACGGCATCGGCATTGCCGCCGAAGACTGCGAAAAAGTGTTTCAAAAATATTACCGCGCCAGCAACAGCGAAACAGCAACTCGCAGTGGCCATGGTTTGGGCCTGTATCTGGCCAAACAAATCATCGAATTGCACCATGGCTCGATCACACTGCACAGCGAATACGGCAAGGGTAGCGAATTCACCATCACATTCAAGGCGCAAACCGCGCAACTCGAGGAGTCACAGGCGCTATGAAACGAATCCTCATCGTGGACGATGAACCCCAAATGACGCGGGTTCTGAAACTTTACCTCGAGCGCGCCGGTTACCTGGTCGAAAGCGCTCCAAATGGTCTGGAGGCGTTGACCCGAATCAAGGCTGCGGCTCCTGACGTGTTGGTAACCGATATTCAGATGCCCATAATGACCGGAAAGGAGCTCTGCCAGGCATTGAGCGAGCAATTTCCCCAGCGCACTTTTCCAATTTTTGTCATGACGTCCATGACAGATAGCGACCACCGGGAGTGGACCCGAAAAATCGATAACCTCGAACTGCTCGAAAAGCCGGTGAGCATGCGCGCACTCATCGCCAGGCTCGACAAGCATTTTTCAGCAGCTCAGCCGTCAACGGGTGCCCATCATGCATAGTCGCCTGCTCAAGGACATTGACTTTTCACGGCACCAGCGGTGGATTGACCGCGCGACCGGAAGTCCCACGCAATTCTTTATTTTTGCCCGCGACGGCAGCGTGCTTTGGGGTGGGGAACATCCGCAAGCGCAGGCGTTGGGTCAGGCCATTTCCACAACTGCCAACTTCACAGCAGGCTTGCATTGCCATGACCTGGACGACAAGTCCACCAGCCTGTACTTGTCGATAGACACCAAACAGCAGGAGTTGCCGGGTTGGGCCGCGGTCGTCGTCACTCTTTTTGATCAGGATGACACGCCCATACACATCGACCACCTCGCCGAGGCCCTGGAAGACCTGGCCTCTGGTGTGGCCGACGAGCTTCGCCATCGTACCGATCTTGAAATGATGACCGAAGAGCTTGGCGCACGCTACGAAGAGTTGCATCTGGTTTACTCGGTTGACCAGCACGCCCGCTCCAAGGAAGGCTCCAACCAAGACATATTCCAGAGTCTGCTGCATTCAACTTCGGAACATCTGAACGTCGACGTCGTCGCCTATGTCCGGCCATCAAAGGACGTGTGTCAGTACGCCACGTCGCTCAGTCAGGAAATTCACAATCTCGACCTCGTGCTGGTGGAGATGCGCGGCGACCTCTATCGCTTTGTACAGGCCTGCGGAAATTCGATCGTGTTGAATGCGAACGATGACCCGCGCCGAAGCTATATCTTTACCGACATGCCGTACAAGGTTATCGCCTGCCCGGTTCAGGTCGACGGACGAACGGATTCCATGGTGATCCTGCTCAATCACCAGCACAAGCCGGATTTCACCAACAGCGACCGGAAATTGGCAGAGGTGTTGGCCAATCAGCTGTCCAGTCTGAGCAATACGTATTTGCTGCTGCAAAGCATGCGCGAGTTCAATGAGCAAATGGCCCGGGCCCTGATCGAAGCTGTTGAGGCAAAGGATCCCTACACGCGTGGCCACAGCGAGCGCGTGCACCACCTCTCAATGGAAATCGGTCGCGCGCTGGAACTGCCGGACGATGAGCTGGATGATCTCTTCTGGGGCTCTCTGCTGCATGACGTCGGCAAGATCGGCATTCCCGATGCCGTGTTGTGCAAACCGGGGCGCCTGACCAAAGACGAGTACACCTTCATCATGGTTCACCCAGAGCGAAGCTACGAAATTTTGCGCCATATCAAGCACTTTGACAAAGCGGTGCTGGGCGCGCGCCATCACCAGGAAATGTTCGATGGCAAAGGCTATCCGCACGGCCTGAAGGGGGAACACATACCGCTGCACGGTCGAATCATCGCTGTGGCCGACACCTATGACTCGATCACCAGTTCACGCGCCTATCGCGCGGGTCGCAGTCACGAAATCGCCATGAGCGAGATCCAGCGCGTAGCGGGCGCCCAGCTCGACCCAAAAATTGTGGACGTGTTCAAGCAGATCGTTTCAAGAGAACCGGAGTGGCTGCAACGCTTCAAGATCCGGCGGGACCCGGCCTGACGCCATGCAAGAGCCAGTAGCCCGTAGCGTCATCGGAACGATGACCTATCTGGCCCCGGCCGGTCCGTTGACGGCCGAGGAGCCGTGTCTGGCACTGGAAGCGGCCATTGGGCAATGCCTGGCCGCCAACCAGACGCAGCTGATTCTCGATCTGGAGCGGGTTTCTCTCATGGGTAGCCGGGCGCTTGAAGTCATTGTTGAAAGCAATAGCAGCCTCACGCACCGTGGCGGTTCGCTGCGGTTCGTCAACCCTTCTGCTCTCGTGCGGGACATTCTGCTGGCCACTGGTCTTGGCGACAGCGCGCTGCTGGAGTCCGCCAGCCTTGGCGAATGGAACACCACGGGCGAAGGCCTGGCAGGCACCGCCGGGCTGAAGCTGGGCGACATCCTTCTACAGATGGGTTTTGCCACCGAAAAGGAGCTGGTTGATGCCTCGGCAGCGCAGGCCAGCAGCAACAAACGCCTGGGCAAAATTCTGGTGGAGACCGGAATCATCACTGAAAATGAGCTGCTCGCCGCATTGAGCCGACAACTCAACATTCCTCACATTTCGCTTCGCGCGGGACTTTACGAAAGCGCTGTAGCGGCACTGCTACCCAGAGAAGCGGCACGGAGGCTGGAAGTACTGCCCATGTTCAAGGTGCGCGACACCCTGACGCTCGCGACGACAGACCCGCAGGCCATTCCCGTGCTGGACGAGATTCAGGACATCACCGGCTGCAGGCTTCATCTGGTGCTGGTCAAGCGCGAAGAGATTCTCAAGCATCAGATTGACGCCTACAGCGGAAGCGACATGGCGCCCGAGCTCATCGGAAATGCCGCCACCGACCTTGAACTGGTGGAGCAGGAGCAGACCAACCACACCCTGATCGACGAGATGGCTGGCGGTAGCCCGGTCATCAACCTGGTCAACGGACTCATTCAGCGGGCCGTTCGCGATGGGGCCAGCGACATCCATATTGAAAGCGGGCGAAACCGCTCGGTCGTGCGCTTTCGCATCGATGGTCTGCTTTACGAGGTCATGTCTACCCGGGCCGACCTGCATCCCGCCATTGTTTCGCGCCTCAAGGTCATGGGCAATCTGGATATTGCCGAGCGGCGCCTTCCACAGGATGGCCGCA